>CAYONU010000001.1:0-43612 GCA_964405445.1 uncultured Caldisericales bacterium
AAAAATTCACAACGTAATAGGATATCATTCATAAAGAAATTTTTGTCTCTAGTATATAGCCTACTAATCTTAAGTTGAAAAATTTATATTTTGTTGTATAATTTGTACGGATGTCCGTACAAGTAAGGAAGGTGAAAAAAATGGATGATAAAATTGCTTTGTATGTTAAAGTAAGAAATGTACTGGTAAAAAGGATAGAGAAAGGAGAATACCCGTTAAATACACTTCTTCCATCCGAAAGAAAGCTGATGGAAGAATTTAAAGTTGGTAGGGAGACAGCAAGAAGGGCTGTATCAGAGCTTGAGTATATGGGTTATGTAAGAAAAAAACAAGGTATAGGCACGTTTATAATGCGCCAGTACCCTATGGACACAGTAGAACCTTTAACAAGTTTTACAGCAGAACTTGAAGCAAGAGGGATAAAGGCAGGTGATAGACTTCTTGAGAAAAAAGTTATCGAGCATCCACCAAGGGATATAAAAAAGGCACTTAATATTGAAAAAGTATTTTATACTAAGAGGATACGTTTTGCAGATAACATACCATTTGCTATCGAAAACTCATACTTTCCGTTAGAGTTGAGGAACTGCCTTGTTCAGCATCATTTTACAGGCTCTTATTATCGACTCATCGCGCATAAGTGCAAAATTTATGTATCACGCATCTCTCAAAGCATCTCTTCAAGAATGTCTACAAAAGAAGAAATAAAGCTTCTTTCTCTTAAAAAAGAAACGCCAATGCTTGCTTTAACACGTACTTGGTACAGTAAAGAAAAACCAATTTATTATCTTGTTTTTATTGCACGCTCTGATCTATATTCATTCAAAAGTGAGGTGAGGATTTGAAAGTAAAAAGTTTTTTGTCTAAAAAAGGGGATGTCCCCTTAGAATTCTTAGAAGAAGCAAAACACATCGTAGGTGAGAGAAACGTATCAAAAGATGAAAGGGATCTTATCTCTTACAGTGCAGATTATTGGCTCTACGGAATATTTAAAACACAATCAGGTGAAGTTCCTGCACTACCTGCTGCGGTGATTTCTCCCAGAACAACTGAGGAAGTCCAAGAAATCGTACGTCTTGCTAGCAAATATAACGTAAAGATTACTCCATTTGGTGGTGGTTCAGGAGTACTTGGCGGTGCAATACCCCTCAAGGACAGCATCGTACTAAATACTCAAAGGATGAATAAATTCATCGCACTTGACAAAATCTCACAGGTTGCCGAATTTGAAGCAGGCATCATAGGAACAAATTTAGAGCAAGAATTAAATTACAGGGGATATTCATTGGGAAACATTCCGCAATCTATTTCTTGCTCCACAGTTGGAGGATGGGTATCAACACGTGCTGCAGGACAGTTCTCTACAAAATACGGAAAGATCGAGGATATGCTACTGGGACTTACTGCTGTATTACCAAATGGAGAAATATTGCACATAAAGCCTATCCCACGCAAATCCACAGGCCCGTCTATAAGGGAACTTTTCCTGGGTTCTGAGGGTACAATGGGCATCATCACAAAAGTATACCTTTCCGTACATAAAATTCCAGAAAGAGTAGTTAAAAACAGTTTTGCATTTAATTCTGTCGAAGATGCACTTTCTGCTGTAAGAGAAATCCTCCAATCGGATGCACATCCTGCAGTAGTAAGAATTTTTGATAAGGGAGAGACAGAGCGCTATTTCGGCACAACGACAAAGACCAATTCATACAGATATGCATTAGGTATTGCTGGAAAGATTTTAAGAGGAAAAGTTTCTCCTAAAGTCCTCAATATTATAAATGAGTCAAAAAATAAAATTAGTTTCAAGAGTATGGAAAAATTTGTAGGAAAAGTTGCCGTAGTCTTTATTTCAGAAGGAGATAGAGATTTTGCTGAACTCGAAAATAAAGTAATTCACAGAATTGCAGAAAAGTATAATGCAACATCAACAGGAGAAACTCCTGTTGATATATGGCTTAGGAAGCGTTTTGATGTGCATCTTGGCCCAGTAATACTAAGAAATGGTGGAATTGTGGACACAGTAGAAGTTGTTTCGCTTTTCAAAGATGCTCCTGCTTTATACCATGATGCTATTTCTGCTATGTCAAAAATTGACGGTGCAATATCAGTTGCAGGACACTACTCTCATTTCTACCCGGAGGCAGCCTGCCTTTATGTTACATTTGCAGGTTTTCCAAAGGACCCATACAAATATTATAAGGACACTTGGACTGCTGCAATGCAGGCAACACTGCAGCACAACGGTTCAATCAGCCATCACCACGGTATAGGATTCTTAAGAAAACCTTTTATGAAAGAAGAATTGGGAAATAGTGGAGAAAAACTGATGAAGGATATTATAAATGCTGTAGATAAAAAACATCTGTTTAACCCAGATAAACTTGTGGAGGGACGTGATGAATAAAAAATTTGATAGGCTCATAGATTGTTCAATGTGTCCAAATATGTGTAAATTTAGCTGTCCAGTCTATCTTGCAACTGGGGATGAAACATTTACCCCACAAAAAAAGGCACGCCTGATTTTGTATAAGGAAAAAGGCTTCTTAGAGAACGAGAAAGGATTTTTTGATACGATGTTTCAGTGTGCACTTTGCGGAAGTTGTGTGGTAAACTGTCAGTATGATGATTTTGACATAAGAGATTTTATTGTTGATGAACGTGCAAATGCTTTCAAAAACGGATTTATTCCAGAAACATACAAAGAAATACTCTCTAATTTTAAAGAATTCGGAAATCCTGACGGCAAAAGAGATATAATTAACAAAGGAAACGGAGAGATAGGATTCTTTGTTTCCTGTAATACGCTAAAAGACAAAAATGTCCTTTCAGCAACAGAGAAAATATTTAAGAAGGCAAATATAGATGTACAGGAATTTGGGGGAGGAGACATATGTTGTGGAGCACCTCTCTATTTTGCAGGAGACATAAAGGGCTTCAAAGAAAAAGCTCTTAAGATGAAAGTTTTGATTCAAAAAAAAGGAATAAAGACTATTGTAACAAATTGCCCTACCTGTGTGAAAATGATGAAAAAAAATTATAAAAAAGTTGGAGTAGATATTGGCGTGAATGTAATACATATTTCCTCATTTATTAAGGAACTTATAGATAAAGGAGCCCTTCAATTTAAAAATGTTGCAAATAGTACTGTGACTTACCATGATCCCTGTATTCTTGCAAAAGACCTTGATATAATAGAAGAGCCGAGGGCAATTCTAAAACAAATAGGTTACCAAATCAAGGAGCCTATCTATACAAGAAAAAATGTACACTGCTGTGGAGGAAAAAGCAAGATAGGCGATGAAATAACACGTAATAAAATAAATAAAATGAGAAAGGAAGAACTTGAACAAACAGATGCAGATGTTTACGTATCTGCTTGCCCTACTTGTAAAGATACTCTGAAGGAACTTCACATAAAGGATATTACGGAGATTGTGGCTGATGCACTCAAATGAAGCACTTCCAAAAAGGATCGAAAGAAGAATTTTAAGAAAAACTGGTGAGAAAATCACTGTAGAGATAATAGAAGGAGCGGCACACCTCACAGGCAATGTTTCTTCGTATGAAAAGGTTGTAAACATCGGTTTTACTGCAGCAGAGTTTGACGAAATAAGAGGAGTTGTTTTAAATATTCATTATCCCGGAGAAAAGAAACAGATTGCACCGAAACGCATTTCTAATGAACTGGATGGCAAATCATTTGATGTCGTAATTGTTGGAGCAGGAGTTATTGGTTCTGCTATTGCAAGAGAACTCTCTAAATTTAATCTCAGAATTGCTGTAGTAGAACGCCACGACGATGTTGGGGTAGACCAAACAGCACACAACAATGGTATGATCCACCCTGCGTTTCTTACAAAACACGGTACATTGAAATGGGAAATGAATTACAAGGGTAATGCAATGTACGATAAAGTTTCATCTGAACTTGACGTTCCATTTAAAAGAATAGGGACACTCGTTGTTGCTGAAAATTTAAAGGAAGAATTCCTACTCCCTGCACTTTATGGTTTTGTTAAATGGCACAGAGATCCTTCTCCAAAATTATTGGATAGAGAAGGATTAGATAGTGTAGAGCCAGGGCTTGCTCCTAATATAAGAAAGGGGATACTTGTATGGAATACAGGTATTATCTCTCCATTTGAATTGACTGTCGCATATATGGAAAATGCAATTCATAATGGCGTAAAACTGTTTCTCAAAACTGCTGTAACGGATGTTTTTATCGAAGATAATAGAATTAAAGCAGTAGAAACAAGCAGGGGGACGATAAGGACACGCTTTCTCATCAATGCAGCAGGGCTTTACGCAGATAAAGTTGCAGAGCTTGCAAAAGACCGTTTCTTCACAATTCACCCAAGAAGAGGTGCAACAATCATTTTCGACAAAGAATACCAACCTATAAAAACGGTACTTGGCTGTTTTAGCATGAGAAAAGATAAAAACTCACACTCTAAAGGTGGTGGATTTATCCCTACGATTGATGGAAACCTTCAATTGGGACCAACTGCAGAAGAAGTAAAAGACAGGGAAGATACTGCAACAACTTTCCGCGATATTAATACACTTTTAAACAAATTTGCTCCTATCCTCACAAGACTCAAACCAGACTATCCTGCTCCAGATAAGAATAAGATTATCACTTATTTTGCAGGTGCACGAGCAGCTACATTCAAGGAAGACTTCATTATAGAGCCGTCAAAGAAAGTGAAAGGGCTAATACATGTAGCAGGGATACAATCTCCGGGCCTTGCATCTGCTCCTGCCATTGCTGAAAGGGTATGTGAAATTGTGCAGGACGAGGTAAAACTCAGTGAAAAAATTGACTTTGACCCAACAAGAAAGAGGATAAAACCATTCTCTGAACTTTCAAGAGAAGAAAAAAACAAATTAATAAAAGAGAATCCTTTGTATGGACATATTATATGTAGATGCGAGCATATAAGTGAAGGAGAAATTGTTGCAACACTGAGAGGTAATATCCCAGTAGAGAGTATCGATGCAATAAAAAGAAGGACAAGAGCAGGAATGGGAAGATGCCAAGGTGGTTTTTGTATGCCGAGAGTAATGGACATAATAAACCGAGAGAAAAAATTAAATAAGGAAAAAATTACAAAGAATGGTGGAAAATCATTCATTTTGGATGGAAAAACAAAAAAGGAGTCACAAAATGAAATATTTTATCGTAATTGACGGAGGAACACAAAACATCAAAGCATTCGTATTTGATGAAAAAGGCAATGTTATCTCAAAAGCTATTCACCCTGTAACACCATACTTTTCCCCGCATCCTGATTTTGCAGAGCAGGATGCAGGGCAGTACTTGGCCATCGTAAAGGAGATGACAAAAAAAGCAGTGGAAGAATCAAAAGTTTCCAAAAAAAATTTTGCTGCCCTTGCCATTACAACACACAGAAGCACTATTATACCTGTAGATAGGAATGGTAAGGCTATACGCCCTGCTATTACCTGGCTTGACGAAAGGAAAACACAAGGGCTGAGCCTTCCTGGCGGAATGAGTGGTTTACTCGTAAAGCTATCTGGTAAAGAATATACACTGAAAGAATATCAAAGGCGTTCAAAATTTAATTGGCTCAAAAAGTATGAACCTGAAAATTATAAAAAGACTTACAAATTTCTTACGGTTTCTTCCTATATTTTTTATGCTCTGACAGGAAAGTTCAAAGATTGCTCGTCTATGATTGTAGGCCTTTTCCCTATCGACCTGAAACAACTTGCCTGGCATAAAAACCCAATTGTGTATAAAGTCTTTGGTGTAGAGAAGCATAAACTTCCTGATCTTGTTTCTCCAATAGATATTGCAGGCTATGTATCAAGCGAAGGTGCAGAAGCGTTTGGCGTGAAGAAAGGACTTCCTGTTATCATTGGATCGGGTGACAAGCAGTCAGAGTTGTTAGGAGCAGGTGGTATAAATAGCGACATAGCAGAGGTGAGTTATGGCACAGCTGCAGTAGTCGAGATATTCAGCAAAAAGTATGTAACACATCCTAAAATGGATTTCTTCACTTGGGGAAGTGCAGTTCCAGGGTGCTGGGCTCTGGAAGGATTCGTAGGAAGAGGCTACTGGATGGTTTCCTGGTTTAGAAAAGAGTTCGCACGTCACGAGGAAGAAGAAGCCAAAAAGATGGAAATTTCTCCAGAGGATTTACTTGATAGAGAAATGGCAGAAATTCCACCCGGTGCTGAAGGACTAATGCTTCAACCTTACTGGTCTCCTTTTGCATTCGACCCGTCTTCTAAAGGTGCAATCATAGGATTTTCTGGTAATCACACCCGGGTGCATGTATACAGAGCAATCATTGAAGGCATTGCATACGAACTGAGGAGACTTTTAGAGCTCATTGAGAAATATTCAGGAGAAACTGCCAAAGAGCTTCGCGTCGGCGGAGGAGGTTCCAAAAGCGACGAAATTATGCAGATTACAGCAGATGTATTTAATTTACCTACAAGAAGAATCCATATCCCCTATCTTTCTGCCTTAGGTGCTGCGATAGATGCATCTGTTGCGACAAAAGTGTACAAAAATTTTGATGAGGCTATAATGAATATGTCACATCCAAAGAAAAAATTTTTACCAAATAATGAGAATGTAAAAGTATATAACAAGCTATTTAATGAAGTGTACAAAAACATCTATCCTTCTTTGAAAAACCTTTATCACATAACGGATAGAATCATAAAACACAGAGAATAGGAGGTATTTATTTTGGAAGAAGACGTTGTGGTGATAGGCGGGGGACCCGCAGGGCTTATTGCAGGGCTTTCTGCGAAGAGAAACGGAGCGAAAAACGTTTTAATACTAGAAAGAGAGGAAGAACTCGGAGGCATTCTAAAGCAGTGCATACACAACGGGTTTGGCACACTACTATTTAAAAAGGATCTTACAGGTCCAGAATATGCAGAAAGGCTCATTAATGATGTGGAAAAAGAAAATGTAAGTTATATGCTGAATACAATGGTAATACAGATAAACAGAAACAGGGAAATTACGGCGGTAAACCCTGAGAAAGGTGTATTTTCCATAAAAGCAAAAAGCATTATCCTTGCAATGGGGTGCAGGGAAAGACCTAGAGGAAATATTCTTATCCCTGGGACACGCCCTGCTGGTGTATATACGGCAGGCGTTGCGCAAAGGTTTATAAACATTGATGGATATCTGCCCGGAAAAGAAGTTGTTATCCTTGGTTCCGGTGATATTGGACTCATTATGGCAAGAAGATTTACTCTAGAAGGCGCACACGTAATTGGTGTATATGAAATAATGAACCACCCCGGAGGACTGAAAAGAAACATCGTGCAATGCCTAAATGATTTTAATATCCCGCTTTACCTTTCGCACACAGTGACAAAGATTTATGGAAAAGAACGTCTCGAAGGAGTTACAGTTTCAAAAGTGGATGAAAATTCCCACCCAATAAAAGGGACCGAACAGTTTATAAAATGTGATACACTTCTTTTATCTGTAGGACTTATCCCAGAAAACGAGCTTTCAAAACAGGCAGAAGTTAAACTTTCGCCAACAACAAAAGGACCTGTAAGTAATGAGGCTATGGAGACAACAACAAACGGAATTTTTTCCTGCGGAAATGTATCCGCGGTATTCGACCTTGCAGACTATGTTGCAGAAACTGGTATGATTGCAGGAAAAAATGCAGCGTTTTTTGCAAAAGGTAATTTTAGAAGAGAAAATGAGATAAAGATAAATGCAGGTAAAAACATAGGCGTCCTATTTCCACAACGGTACTCCTTTACAGATGACCTTGTAATGTTTATCCGCTCAAAAAAATGGATTGAAAAACCCGTTAATATAAAACTTTTTGGAACAGATGTTAAAATGAGAAAACTCTATGCGAGACCCAATGAAATGCTCAGGATAAAAATCCCAAAAAATAAACTTGTAAATATAAACAAAAACATCACAGTTTTAATAGAAGAGGCGTGAAATGAAAAAACATTTTACCTGCATAATGTGTCCAATAGGATGTGAAATTGATGTTTATATCCAGAATGGAGAAATTATCTCTATTAAGGGAAACAAATGTCCTCAAGGAAAAGCTTTTGTTATTCAGGAACTAAAAGAGCCGATGCGCGTGCTCACAACAACTGTACGTATAAAAAACGGCGAATATAATATGCTTCCAGTGCGCACGGATAAATCAATACCAAAAAGATTATTATCCGAAGCAATGAAAGAAATTTCAAAGATAAAAACAAGCTCTCCGATAAAAATATATGATGTAATTGCCCCAAATCTTTTAGGAACTGGCGCAAACCTCGTTGCGACAAGGAGTATGAAAAAATGTAGAGAAAACAGCCCTGACATAAATAAGGGATCCAAAACTTTCTCCCGCTAAGGGAACTGCATTACTATACTCCTCTTAATAAAGATTATAGTATCTTTAGATTCAATTCAAGCATTTTTTAAAACTATAAAAAACATTATAATGAATGAAAACGGAAAGGAGTAATAGATATGTTTAACTTTAGTGCAGATTATTGGATTAGATTATTGCTTTTTGTATTACCTGCAGTTTTGATTGTTCTTACACTGCACGAATACGGACATGCATATGCTGCGTACAAGTTGGGAGATCCTACGGCTAAACGGATGGGACGGCTCAGCCTAAACCCATTACATCATATAGATCCTGTAGGCTTAATTACACTTATCTTCTTTAGGTTTGGCTGGGGCAAACCCGTACCTGTAGATTTTTTTGCATTGCGGAACCTCCGCTCAGGAATGGCAATTGTCTCTTTATCAGGCCCTATTATGAATTTTATTACAGCAGCTGCCCTTTCTCCTCTTTATAAATGGGCAGTAACTTCTCCTGCAATGCTTACTCATTTTAACTATATCGTTGTTTTGATGCAGTACATCATTGTATACAGTATATTTCTTGGAATATTCAATCTTATCCCTATTCCTCCACTTGATGGCTCAAAAGTTTTGTTTGCTTTCACAAGAAGACCAGAGCGATACCTTCTGGATGAATCTATAAATACCTATGGAATGATTCTTCTTATTATCTTGATACTAATACCATCTTCTCTTAATTTGCTGAATGCAATTGTTTTTCCTTTGTTAAAAATATTTTTGTAGGAGGGTACAATGAAAAGAATTTTAAGTGGGATGAGACCAACAGGAAAGCTGCACATAGGACACCTATACGGTGCACTTTCAAATTATGTGAAACTGCAGGAAAAATATGATTCTTATTACTTCATTGCGGATCTCCATGTATTGACTACAAATTACGAACACACAGAGACAATTAGAAGAGATAGAACAGAAGTAATGCTTGATTGGCTTGCCAGCGGTATAGATCCAGAGAAAAGCATACTATTTATACAATCAAAAGTTCCGGAACATACATATCTGACACTGCTTCTCTCAATGATTGTACCTATCCCTTGGGTGGAAAGAAATACAACGGTAAAAGAAATGATAAGGGACCTGAATCTCAGGGAAAAAGCATCATATGGGCTACTTGGTTATCCCATTCTTATGGCATCCGACATCATTATATATAAAGCTAATTATGTTCCTGTAGGGAAGGATCAAGTGCATCACCTTGAGATAACAAGGGAGATTGTAAGAAGATTTAATGCTCTTTATGGAGACTTGTTTCCTGAACCGCAAGCACTACTTACAGAATTTCCATCCATACCTGGGCTTGATGGTAAAAAAATGTCAAAGAGCTTGAATAATGATATAAAGATTGCAGATACGGAAGAAGATACAACAAGGAAAGTTATGTCTGCTATTACAGATCCTGCAAAAGTGCATTTGCATGATCCTGGACATCCTGAAGTCTGTACAATTTTTAAGTATCATAAAATCTTTAATAAGGAAGAGGCACCACAAATTGAAAAAGACTGCAAATCTGGAAAACTGGGCTGTGTAGCCTGCAAAAAGCATCTTGCGGAGAAATTGAACGCTTCATTAAAGGATATAAGAGATAGAAGAAAGTCACTTGCCGGAAAAAGAAAAGAAATCACAGAGGTCTTTGAAGAGGGAAGTAAAAAAGCACGAAAGGTTGCTTCGGAAACATTAAAGCAAGTTATGTATCTTATGAAGATTGATTAATATGAATGAAGCACTCTTAGGCTTAATGAAAAAGGCAAGAGAGAACAGACAAAATTTACTTACTGTAGATTTGTTCTCCATTATTGAAAAAGAGCTCCATACCGTGCAAGATGAAAATAATTTTCTGATGTTAGGGAATACGCTTCTTCGTCTCAGCATTCTTGTAAAATTAAAATCAGAACTTTTGCTTTATCTTTTCTCTCTCAAAAATAGCGAAAGAAAAAAAGAAATGTCGGGAGATAGAGAAATTATGGAGATTTTTTCACTCATACAAAAAAGTGCCCCAAGGGAAGAAACGTTTGAAAGACCAAAGTATGTTGAGATTATTAAGAATGATGATGTACCTACTTCTCGACTTTTAAAAATCATTCAGGAAATTCTAGAAAAAGAAAAATACCTTAAAGAAAAGAAAATAAAGAGAAACGAAATCTCTATAAAAGAAACAATAGAAATCTTAAAAAGGAAAATTAAAAGCAAGAAGAAAATCGTATTTCAGAAACTCTTTGAAAATAAAAAATCTCGGCTGGAGATCATTATAATGTTTCTTGCTCTACTCATTCTTGCAAAGAGTAAGTTTGTACGGATAGTGCAACAGGACCTATTTGCTCCAATATACGTAGAATATAGAGATGAAAAAAGAAGAATACCTATCAGCAATTGAATCAATACTGTTTGTTTCCAGCAAACCCATTACAATAGGAACACTAAGAGAAGAGCTTAACATCAGTGCAGATACAATATTGGAGCTTCTTACTGAGCTTGAAAGAGGTTATAAAGACAGAGGCATCAACGTTGTACTTACTAAAAAAGGGTATATATTTACTCCAAATGAAAAATACAGACGTTTCTTTTCAAAATTTATAGAGAGAAGGCATGCTACACTTTCAAGACAATCACTTGAAGTTATAGCAATTCTACTGAATGAAGAAAAAACAACAAAGAAAAAAATTGATAAACTAAGAGGAGTGAATAGCACAAGGATGATACATACTCTTTTGAAAAAAGGGTATATTGAAAAGATAATCGACAAAGATAACGTTTATTACAGTATCACGGACCGTTTTATAAAAAATATGAATCCCAGGTTACGAGAGGCAATATTCAACAGAACATTCTTTAAGAAAGATATCTCTTGAATTGACAAGCTTATAACAGCTGTGGAAGAGTTTGTGGATAGCTAAAATTAAAGTTTTATCAAGCAAAGACACACATAGCTATGTTAATTATTTGTTAAAAACCAATGAAATTACCCTGTGGATAATTTAATGCATTATTATATCAGTGATAAGACACTCCTTTATAAACTGGATACCTTGTCAGCAGTGATTAAAACTTATCCACAGGCACCTGTGGATAATGTGGATAAATTTTGAGACCTATAGATCTTTTCTATTTGACAAATTTAGTTTAATTGTTTATAATGTTATGCGTTGAAGAAAGAGGGGTAGATGATGGACGGAACTGTAATAAAGAAAAGAAAGCGGTTAAAGTCTATTAAGGAATACTTAACAGGGTATTTATTTATTTCCCCTGCTACGTTAATTCTTGCCATTTTTGTTATTTTCCCATCCATTTTTGTTTTTTATATCAGCATGCTGAAGTGGAATATGATTGGACCAAAACATTTCATTGGTTTAACCAATTATATTAATCTTCTTTTTAGATCACCCTATGCCCCAGAGTTTTGGCACTCTATTCTCGTTACTGTTGAATACGTTGCAATGAGTGTTCCACTTCAAATAGGCATTTCCCTCGGACTTGCAGTTCTCCTTATGAAACCCATAAAACTCAGAGGATTCTTCAGAACAGGTATTTTTATTGCATATGTAACACCTCTAGTTGCGACATCTATTGTATGGATGTGGATGTTTAATCGAGATTATGGTCTTTTTAACGCTATTCTTAAAATACTTCACTTGCCTACTTCCAGCTGGCTATTAGGTGTACCTTCTGCGCTCATCGCCATTGTCATATACACAACTTGGCATGCGATAGGATTCTCTACAATCCTTTTTATGGCAGGTCTCACTACTGTTCCTCAAGAACTGCAGGAAGCAGCCCGTATTGATGGGGCAAATGTCAACGGAGTCTTCTGGAATGTTACCTGGCCTATGCTTTCGCCCACGACGTTCTTCGTGTTAGTTATTTCTATGATTGGCGCTTTTAAAATGTTTACCCCCGTTTTTATTCTAACAGGCCAAACCGGAGGACCATATCATTCAACAACTACTACAGGATTTTATCTATATCAATATGCATTTAATTATTGGAAAGCAGGATATGCAAGTGCTGTAGCTGTATTGTTATTCTTGATTATTTTTGCTCTTACATTGCTTAATATGAGGTTTACAGGAAGAAAAGTTTTCTATGCAGGAGAAGTATCTACGGGAGGAACCAGTGAAACGGCATAAAAAAATTAAAATATCTTCCATTCTCACTTATGTAATCCTTACAGCTACCTTAATATTCACTTCTTTCCCTTTCTATTGGATGGTTGTTTCCTCATTAAACAAGCCAGGCAGTCTATTTGCATTCCCTCCAAAACTCATACCTGATTTTTACTTTAAGAACTACATTACTATGTGGCATATTGCACCTGGCGGTTACTCCTGGTGGCGTTTCATTGGAAATACTGTATTTATTGCAAGCACTACAACTGTGCTTTCAGTATTTAACTCTACTCTTGCAGGTTTCGCCTTTGCAAAGATTAGATTTCCATTGCGTGATAAGATATTCTTATTTCTTTTAGGCCTTATGATGATTCCCGGCGAGATGCTTCTTATCCCTAACTATGTAATCTTGAAGAATCTTCACTGGCTTAATACATATCAGGCAATGATTGTACCATGGGGTGCCAGTGTGTTTGGGATATTTCTTGCAAGACAGTTCTTTAAAACGCTCCCCAATGAACTCTGGGAAGCAGCTCAAGTAGATGGCTGTTCAATATGGAGATACTTTTTTTCTATTGCAGTACCACTTGCAAAGCCTACTCTTCTAACGCTCGCTCTATTTGTCTTTTTAGGAAGCTGGA
Source organism: uncultured Caldisericales bacterium (assembly GCA_964405445.1). Lineage (GTDB taxonomy): Bacteria > Caldisericota > Caldisericia > Caldisericales > Caldisericaceae > CAJXKN01. The sequence continues at coordinate 13,143 of CAYONU010000001.1, forward strand.
ACGCATTTCTCTGGCCATTGATTGTAGCAAAAAGCTATGCAATTATGCCGCTTGAAGTTGCTTTAAATGCATTCATTGGGGTAGAGGGAACTGATTGGGGACCTCTTACTGCTGCATCTACAATGGCAACAGTCCCGGTGCTCATTGTGTTTCTCATTTTTCAGCGGCAATTTATAGAGGGTATATCAAAAGGAGCTTTGAAAGGTTAGTTAATATGTGCTTTAAAAATAACAATAAAGGGAGGTGTTTTTTATGAAAAAGGTTATTGCACTTATTGTAGCTCTTCTTCTCATTGGGACAGTAGTAGTGCCTATTGCAAGAACTGCTGCAGAGAATGTAACTACTGTAAAGATTTACATTGGTAAACCAACAGCGTATGTAAACGGTACGGAGAAGACTCTGGATCAGCCACCTGTCATTATGAAGAACAGAACAATGGTACCTATCAGGTTTGTAACTGAGGCGATGGGTGCAAAAGTAGATTGGAATGGTAAGGAGAGGAAGGTTACCATCACTTTAGGTAACAACGTTGCTATTCTAAAAATCGATGATGTAAAAGCTCAAGCAAATGGTTATGATGTATACCTTGATGCAGCGCCAACTATTATTGCAAAGACATCAAGGACAGTTGTTCCAGTAAGATTTGTTGCTGAAACACTTGGGATGGATGTAAAATGGAATGGAGTAGAAAGATCCGTTACAATTGATTACTCTTCCGAATGGAAACCTGTTGGGGTGAGCTTCTGGCATGCAATGAATTATACACAGGGCAAAGTTCTTGGTGAGATGATCAAAGAATTTAATGCTACTCATCCAAGAATTGAGATTAAAGGTACAGCATTCTCAAGATACAGTGCTTTACAGCAGAAAACCATTGCGGCAATAACTGGTGGAACGCCGCCTGTCCTCACTCAGGCTTATGAAAATTGGGTAGCACAGTACATTACTGGTGGCTATCTTACCCCAATAGAGAAATTTGTTAACGGCCCTGACGGTCTACTTCCAAAGGATAGAAAAGATTTCTTCTCTAATATGTGGGCTGACGGATATCTACCCGATGGCAAGATGTGGATGTTACCATTCAATAAAAGTAACATCGTTATGTACTACAATCCTGATATGCTTAAAGCAAATGGTATTACTGTTCCAAAAACCTGGGATGAATTCGGAAAGGATTGTAAGCTACTTACAAAGGCAGATGGAAGCCAATGGGGTTCTTCTATGTCACCTTCAGTAGACTTATGGTATGCACGTGTGTATGAGTATGGTGGCAAAGTTCTTAACAAAAACTATACGGATGTTGCATTCGATAAAACAGATGCAGCGCTTAATGCAACAAAAGCAATGAATAACTTAGTACAGAATAAGTATATTCATCTTACTACAGGATACAATTATCAAACTGACTTCGCTAACCGAAAATGTGCTTTTTGCTTTGCAAGTGTTGCAAGCTACGTATGGATTAATAAAGCTGTAGCTGGGAAATTTAAGTTTGCAGAAGCACCCCTGCCAGCAGGCCCTGCGGGTCAGCATTCAGTTATGTATGGAACAAATGTAGTAATATTTGGGACACCGTCCACTCCGGAACAGCAGAATGATGCATGGAAGTTCGTAAAGTGGTTCACATCCACCAGGCAAACAGCACGCTGGGCAATGGGATCAGGTTATCTCCCTGTTAGAAAGTCTGCTCTTAATCTTCCCGAAGTAAAAGAGTATCTTGCAGACCATCCTGAGGTAAAGGCCGGTTATGATCAGCTCGCTAATTGCGTTGTTCAACCTCCGATCTCTGCCTGGAACCAATCCAGAAGTGATGTAAATGCAGAACTTCAGAAGATCTATTTGGGCAAAATTTCTCCTGAGGATGGCCTTAAGGAACTTGCTGCAAAACTAAGAGCTAACCTTCACAGATAATAAGTTTTTATAGTGGAATGAGTATTTCTGCCTCCGCTTTCTGCGGAGGCCTTTTTATATTGCAACAGGATCTTTAGTTTTCCTCTTCGATTATAGCTGGTTGTTGAGCCGTCTTCTTTATTTCTTCATGTCTTGAGAAAGATCCTGCTTTTCTAAGTTAGAAGGCTTTGGTACAACCTCTTTGTTCCCTTTTGATATGCTTGAAGATTTATTAGAGGATTTCTCCACTTCAATTATTTTTGCCTTTGGTTTCGAGAATGTTTTCGTAGGTTCCTTTTCTTTTTTATTTATTATAGGCTTTTTCGCAGCAGGGATTAACTCATTTTTAACCAATCTTTCATATATCATTGAATTTGCAAATATCCTACTACTCATCGCAATGAGTAGAGTAGATAGGCCAAAAACTACAGCATACAAGAGAACAACAGCAAGAAAATACTTATCTGTAGCAAAGATAGAAGAAAAATCAAAATTAACCTCGATGAGCTTGCCCAACAAGAAATAAATACAGATTGAAGAGAAACCGATAAGAAATCCAGATATCTCATTAAATGAGAAGATAGCAAGTAGGAGACTTAAAACGATGAGCAGTTCAAGATAGGTAAGATAATGGGGGAGAACAACCAAAACATTGCTTTCAGAAACCGTGATAATGCTAGCAGTAAGAAGTGCAAACAGAAAAAATATAATAGGAAAAGCTAATCCTACCCCTCCCCTTCTGTGCAATTGTAAAATGTTCTGTTTGTTCCTTAAGACAAAATTTCTCCCTATGCTTAAAAAAATAGCAGAAACAATAGAAAAGAATACTAATATCATTAAAAGAGCAACCCTTTGATCAGTTAAGATAGAATAAATTGTATAAAAATGAAGAAACAATTTGATACCAATATAAGATAAAGTATAGAGAAATATAATCAAAATATCTATACCAAAGTTATCAGAAATAGAAATAAGGAGGAGCACAACAAAAAGAGAAAAAAGAATCGTAGCAAAAGGAATATTAACAATATTCCACTGGTTAAGGTCGAGGTGAGGAATTACTTCCTCACTCCAACCCACGAGAATACCAAATATAATGCTCAAGCCTATAAGTGGAATCTCTTTCTTCACTTTTTACTTAAATTTCTCTATAAAAGATTTGTAAGCAAGATAAGAAGAATAAACATCTGCTTTTGATACAAGTTCAAATGGTGCATGCATAGAGAGCAATGCAGGCCCTGCATCAATTGTTTCTATACCACGCTTCGCCATAAATTTAGCGATCGTACCTCCACCACCAATATCTACTTTACCCAATTCTCCTATTTGCCAGGGTACACTATTTTCATTCAATAAGCTACGCACTTTGTATACAAGCTCAGCAGAAGCATCGCTCGAGCTATATTTCCCTCCTGAACCTGTAAACTTCGCCACAGCAATACCATGACCAAATATAGCTGAATTCTGCTCTTCAAAAACATCCTTATACAAAGGATCCAATGCTGCATTTACATCGGCGGAAAGGCAAGAAGAGTTATGCAATACTTCTCTTGCTGAGAGGTCTTTTATCCCTTTAAGCTTTATGTATTTCTCAATAACATATTCAAGGAAATCACTCTGCGAGCCAGTGATACCGTCACTCCCGATTTCTTCCTTATCCATAAGAAGTATCATTGCAGACTTTTCCAGATCATTCGCATTAAACAAAGCCTGGTGTGCGGTATACGCACACACTTTATCATCATGGCCGTATCCCGTAAGGACACTTTTGTCAAACCCAACATCCCTCGCGGGACCTGCAGGTACAAGAGTCAATTCTGAAGAAATAAAATCTTCTTCCACAATGCCATATTCCTCATGAAGTAGATTAAGAATATATTTCTTAAATCTATTTTTCTCCTTTTCGTCTTCTATAGGGATACTACCAACTATGGGATCCAGAGACTCGCCAACTATTGCCTCCTTTACAGGCTTTTCCATTTGTTTCCTTGCAAGATGCGGAAGCAAATCTGAAATGACAAAGACAGGATCTTCGTTAGATTCACCAATTGACACTGAAAGTTCTTTTCCATCCTTTAATAGAATAACGCCATGCAAAGCAAGTGGCAATGTGACCCACTGGTACTTTTTAATGCCACCATAGTAGTGTGTTTTAAACATAGCTACGTCAAAGCCTTCATACAGAGGATTTTGCTTAATGTCAACGCGTGGTGAATCTATATGTGCTACAATAAAGTTAATTCCTTTTTCTAAGGGAGCCTTCCCTTCCCTAAAAAGAAGAATATTTTTTTTGTTGTTAATCGCTAAGAAATTATTATTATTGTACTCACCACTAAACAAATCTGCATAACCACGTTTAACAGCTTGTGTCTTTACAATTTCTACAACCTCTCTCTCTGTTTTACAAGCAGTAATAAATTGCCTGTACTGCTCTGAAAAATTCATAGCTTCACTTCTGTTTAGCAGAAGCCAAGCATTCTTTGTTTTGTACTCTACATCCATTATTCACCTCCATCAAATTATAGAATTATTTGCATAAAAATCAATTATGTGTAGAATCATTTGAGGAGAAAAAATGTCGCTAAAAGGAGACTTAAAAAACCTTGGATTAGAAGAGCTAATTCAAGCTATACAAAACGGGAAGAAAAGTGGTAAATTAGAAATAAGAGGAGAGATAGGCACATATGGAATTTTTTTTCAAAATGGGCAAATCATACATGCCTTTGCTCCATTTACGATAGGAACAGAGGCAATAAACGATGCATTTCTTGAGGTCAATGGACATTTCTCTCTAATAGAGAATCTTATCCTTCCTCCAAGAACAATTAAAAAAAATAATATGTCACTGCTTATGGAGGGTATTAAAGCAAGGGAGGAATGTAAAAATGTATTAAAAGATATTAAGAAAGATACAATAGTTTCCATCTCTTCCGATGTTAATACAGATTGCGTTGAAGCTGAAGAATGGAAAATACTAAGGCATATCATTATTAATAAAAGAGTTACCGTATTAAACATTCTTGAAAAAACTAATCTAACGTACTATAATCTATGCAAAGTGTTAGATGGACTGCTTGAAAAAAAAATAATAACAATGGAGGTAACAAATGGATGAAGGGAGGCTGTCCAAAACCCAAATTGTTCTTACGCCTGAAGAGCAAAAGGAGTTAGACAACAGTTTTGGAGAGTATTTAGTAGAATCAGAATCAAAAGAGATTATTCTTTTGAACAAGAGCGGCGAACTTATAGCAAAAACTGGCGATATTACATCAGATGCAGCAGTGACTGTTTCAGCACTCGCAGCAGGCGTATTTTCTGCAACAAACGAACTTGCCCGCATCCTCGGAGAAAAGGAATTTACTGTTACGTTCCATCAGGGAAAAGAAACAAATATTCACATATCTCTTATCACTTCAAATACACTTCTCGCAGTTGTCTTTGATAATACAGCACCGATAGGAGCAATTAGATTCTGGGCAAAAAAGATAGGCAATACAGTAAAAGAGATTATAAAAAATGCAGAGCGGAGAGGTACTAAAAAAGCATCTCCAGAGTTAAAAAAAGAGTTAAAAAATGAAATAGATAATCTATTTTAACAGATCCTGAACAACATAAATGAGTCTGATAAACTTTGCAAGAAAGGAAATTTCTTTTAAGATTGTATACTATGGTCCAGCAATGAGTGGTAAAACAACAAACTTAAGATTTATATATAAATCTCTTCCCGGGAAGGTAAAAGGAAATTTCACAAGTATTGCCACAGAAACAGAGAGAACATTGTTCTTTGATTTTCTTCCGCTTGAGTTGGGTACGATAAAAGAGTTCAAAATACGCCTGAGTCTGTACACAGTGCCCGGGCAGTACATTTATAAGCTTACGAGAAAGTCTGTATTGAGAAATACGGACGGACTAATTTTTGTTGCGGATTCGCAGAGGGAGAAGAAAGACGAAAACATTGATAGTTTCAACGATATGGTAGAAAACCTTCGGGAATTTGGAGAAGATATAGAAAATATTCCGCTCGTGCTGCAATATAACAAAAGAGATCTATACACGATCTTGCCTGTGTACGAAATGGAAAAGTTGCTGAATAAAGAAGGCAAATACCAATATTATGAAGCTATTGCAACATATGGGACAGGAGTCATTGAGAGTTTAAAAGCTATAACAAAGTTGGTAGTGTCAAAGGGATAAAAGATGAAATGGCCAAAATTTATAGGTGTTGCCGGAGGTACTGGATCAGGTAAAACAACCATTTCTGAAATCATCCAGAAAAGCTTTGGAAAAAAGAAAGCTTCTATTATCTCTATGGATGCATACTACAAGGATTTTCCCGATCTCTCACTTAAAGAAAGAAGAAAGATCAATTATGATCATCCAGACGCGTTTGATATAGAACTCTTTGCATCACATCTTAAAAGCCTCAAAATGGGAAAATGCATAGATATACCTGTATATTTATTTGATGAATATAAGAGAACTGGCATAAAACAACATCTCTGTCCGACTCCAATCATTATTACAGAAGGAATACTTTTGTTTTATAACAAAGAGATAAGGGATATATTCGACATTAAAATTTTTGTTGATGCTGATCCTGACGTGCGCATCATTCGACGTATACAGAGAGATGTATTAGAAAGAGGAAGGACACTCGAATCAGTAATAAATCAATATTTAGATACGGTGCGTCCTATGCACATTCAATTTGTAGAACCAACAAAGAGATTTGCTGACATCATTATACCGCGTGGGGGACGCAACAAAGTTGCAATGGACATTATCATTGCAAAAATCAAATCCGTCCTTCACCAATACAAAAGAAATTGAGAAAATTATGGTGCCGGGGACCGGAATCGAACCGGTACGATGTCACCATCGCGGGATTTTAAGTCCCGTGCGTCTGCCAGTTCCGCCACCCCGGCTTATAAAAGCATAATACCTATCCGTACTTCAGCTCAAGTATAATAAGATGACATACTTTTGTCAATAGTACGAATTGCCTCATTAAGGAGGCCGTGGTCCTTTATACTTATTCTGCCTACTTGACATATGTATATACATATGTTATAATTCCACAGAGGTGAAAAATGAGCTATACAATTGACGAGTTTGTTGAGAGATTTGTAAATGAAAAGCTGCAGAAGAGAGTGCTATCCACAGCTGCTCTCTCATGGGGGACTGTTGCAGCAGGTGTTATGGTAATGAGCTTTACACTCCCTCTTATTGCAAAGACTTATGGCCTCTCTACTTCTGTTACTTCCTGGATTGCATCAGCAACGTTTACCGGTATGCTTATTGGTGCGTTTTTGTCTGGCTATCTCGCTGATATTTGGGGCAGGAAACCAGTAGCAATTATTACTCTTTTGTTAACAATTATCTTTAGTGTTCTTACTGCTGTAAAGATGAATTTTCCTTTACTTATTACAGTAAGATTTTTAGCTGGTTTCGGAATGGGAGGGCTTCTTCCTGTAGTGAATACCATTGTTGCAGAATATACCTCCATTAAGAGGAGGGGTAAATACCTTGTTTTACTTGAATCAAGTTGGGCAATTGGTTCAATAATCATTGGAGTTATTGCTGTAACAGTCGGAAAAGCTGATTGGCAAATCGATTATTGCACATTTTTAATTGCGCTTTTGTTTCTTATTCCTTTTGCTAAAATTCCAGAGACCCCTCGCTATCTTGTTAAAAGAAAGCGACTCACTTATTTAAGAAAGGCTTTTGAGAAACTTTCAGTGGCTATCCCTGAAGGTATTGAAGTTCACATAAGAGAATACAAAAAAATTCCCTTTTCCGGACTCTTCAAAAAAGGATACACTTCAAGAACTCTTATGGTGTGGTATCTCTGGTTTACAATTTCGTTTACTTACTATGGTTTTTTTATTTGGCTTCCAAAAGTCATAGGTAAGATAACCGGAATATCTCTAACAAGTTCCCTATTTTTTCTATTTACAATGATGGTAATGCAACTTCCTGGATATTTAAGCGGTGCATATTTCGTTGAAAAAGTAGGAAGGAAGAAAACACTTTTTATGTCCTTTTTAGGCACCGCCCTATTTGCAATCTTATTTGCCATTTCCAAAAGTGAGCCTACACTCTACATATTTGGAAGTATTATGACTGCCTTCTGCATGAGTTCCTGGGGTGCAATTTATGCATATACTCCTGAGCTTTATCCAACTGCATTTAGAGGAACTGCAAACGGTTCTGCAGGTGCATTAGCAAGAATTGGAGGGATCCTTGCACCCTTTTACATTGCCTTAATGATTAATAAAAACGTTATTTTTGCACTGGTAACTTTTAGTATAATGTTGTTTATAGGAGCTTTTTGGATTATTGCAAAAGGATATGAAACAAAAGGGAAAGCAATTGACTAGTGGATAAAGAAAAACGTTTAAAGGAAATTATAAAGATTCTTTCAGAAAGTAAGAGCACCATAAGTGGAAGCATGCTTGCCAGGACTTTTGGAGTCACAAGGCAAATTATAGTACAGGATATAGCAATTCTGAAATCAAGAAATTTTGATATTGTATCAACAGCAAGAGGATATATACTGAATGAAAAAATGCCAAAGTTTAGAAGGCTTATTGCAGTGAAACATCCAAAAGAAATGATTCGAAAAGAGCTTATGTGCATAATTGAAAATGGCGGAGAGGTGCTTGACGTACGTGTCGAGCATCCCCTTTATGGCGAAATACGTGGGAACCTTGGCATAAAAACAGTTGAGGATGTAGAAGTTTTTATTAGTGCAATGGAATCCTCAAATGCAGTCCCCTTACTTGCCCTTTCAAATGGTATTCACCTTCATACAATTGGTGCAAGCGATAAAAAAACACTGGACGAGATTGAAAAAGCATTAAAAAAGCTGGGAATTCTCATATAACCGAACCTATTCAGAGAGAGTTTAGTGGTATAGTTTGGAAACTCATTTTTGACACTTATGGCTGATGTCATCAGAATTTATTGGAGTTTTAGAGATGGCGGGTCGAGTATTGAGATGTGTCGCAGGTTGCTAACGAAACCATTTGTCTGCGACAAAGAAAAGTGCACCAATAATTGCAATGATAATAAACCAGAATAGTGCAAAATCATTGAAAAATGATTCCGGAAATAACAGTATAAGCGTTGAATCTGCCGGAAGAAGCCAGAAATTATTCCTAAAGAGCAATTTATGGAATAATATAAAAGTTGAGTTAAAATTTACAATAACGGATGTGATAACAAGAAATACAAAGATTAATATTATAGTAGAAGTATACCTAAAGACAGTTCTTCTGTCTTTTAAATACAGAATAAGTGCAAAGCCAATGATAAATGAAATGAATAGAGTAAATAACACCACTCTCATAATGTTCTTCACGTCTTTCATATGTCTAACTTCTCTTTTTGAAAATAAATTTTTTACAACGCTACCATTTTTACTCTTCACGTAGAGTGGGCCTTCTTTGAAAAAGTACTTTACGATTTGATGCGTATAATTTATGTACTGTGAATTGGACAGCCCTGAGGACAATGCAATATCTTGCTTTTTAAATTCGTATGAATAAAAATGTGCATCAAGTAAAAGAAAAAAGAAACTTGCAAGAATAACAAAAATTGTAAGACTAACAGCGCAGATCATTTTTAAAACTTTCACTTTAATATCTCCTCGAGTAATACAATTGCACCTTTTTTGCTAAGAGGTTTATTTCTATTTCCACATTTCGGCGAAAAGATACAGGAAGGGCATCCGGATTTGCAAGGACAGCGAGATACTGTTTTATACGCTGCAGCAAACAACTTCCCTATCTGCTCGAAGCCTTTTTCGCTAAGACCAACACCTCCTTCTGTGCCATCATACACAAATACAGTCGGCTTATTCGTATCAGGATGAAGCGGGTGAGAAACACCTCCTACGTCATTTCTATCGCACATCACTACGAGTGGCATCATCGCAACAAGTAGATGCTCTGTAGCGTGTATCGTGCCCGGTATCTCCTTATTTGCATCTTTAACAACCTTCTCAAAATATGGATCAAGTGTAAACCAGAATGCTTTTGTGGGAAAGGACATAACAGGTAGTGATAACGGTTCTTCGCCTATCTTCTTATCACTCCCATACTGTTTTCTTATAAAACCAATTGTTGTTTCACTGACAGTTACATCACCAAAGTACAGATTCAGCTTATGAAATTTATTCTCTTTCAAGACCTTATCTACTTTTATCTTGTGGATTGCAAGGTAATCCGTATAATAATTCAGATGAGTTTTTGAAAGCAATGCATACTTTTCTGACAAATTTAGTTCGTGCACAAGATAAGCATCAGCAAGGTGAAAATAAACTGCTCCTTTAAATGCTTCTTCCGTCGCTCTCTTCATAGATATCCTCTCCAACAATTCATTCGTTTCTTCATCAATAAGCTCTACAGATTGTCCACTGCTTTCCCTGATGTTTATCTCTGAAGCCGGATAATCATTCAATGCATAATAAAACTTTTGCCCTCGCTTCTCTATAAGCCCTTTACTTACAAGCTCATTCAGGATAGGCTTCAAACCATTCCCGAAATATTCGGAATCAATGTTTCTTTCAATAGGTATCTCGTAGGAAGCACATTTAATATGAGGAATAAGAATATAAGGATTTTGTGGATCAATGGCAATGCTTTCAAAGCTTTCCTTAAATAAATAGTCTGGGTCTTTTACGAAGTACTGGTCCAACGGGTTAGAACTTGCAACAAAAATCGTAAGAGATGTGTTCTTTCTCCCTGAGCGCCCAGATTGTTGAAAGATACTGGAGATCGTACCAGGATAGCCTATGATAAGCGTTGCATCAAGATCCCCTATATCCACTCCTAACTCAAGTGCATTGGTTGCAATGATCGTTTTTAATTCACCATTCCTCAGCTTTTTTTCTATGTTCTCCCTCGCAGTTTTTAAATAACCTGCTCTGTAAGAGGAGATTAGTTTTCTTTCATCCGAACTCACTTCATCCAATAAATACCTTGTCACCATTTCTACACCTTTTCTTGAATGTACAAAAGCAATGGTGCGCAAATTATTTCGCATCAGTTCCTTCATAACCCAGACTGCTTCTTTATAGCTACTCCTTTTAAGATTCTTCTCTTTGTTAACTACAGCAGGATCAAATATAATAAAATATTTCTTAAAAGGTGGGAAATTAGAAGCACCTATCTGCTCCGCCCTCTCCCCTGTAAGCTTAAATGCAAACTCACTGGCGTTCCGGAGCGTCGCAGAAGACATAATAAATTGTGGAAAACTGTCATAGTAATGTGATATACGCCTTAACCTTCTCATAATTTCGCTTACGTGCGAGCCCAGAATACCTCTGTAATAATGAGCTTCATCGATAATAACAAACCTTAAATGTGAAAAGAATCTGCTCCAATTCGAATGATGCGGCAAAATGCCAAGATGCAGCAAATCAGGATTTGAAAAAATGATCCGTGCGTTTCTCCGCAAAAAGTTTCTTTCGGAGCCTCTGGTATCACCATCATAAGCACCAAATTTAACATTTTCATAATGAAGCATATCTTTTATTTTTTCAAGCTGGTCGTGCGCCAAAGCCTTTGTAGGATAAATGTAAAGAGCAGTATTTTCTCTATCTTTGAGAAGATCGTCCAGCACCGGCAAATTAAAGGATAATGTTTTACCCGTTGCCGTACCTGTTGTAACGATAATATTTTTTCCTTCCCTTATGGAATTTATTGCTTTCAACTGATGAGAAAAAAGAGAAGTGATGCCTCTTTCGGAAAGATACCTGCGCAAAGAAGGATGCAGAGATTTAGGGATTGAAAAAGTATCAAAAGGCTTTCCTTGAATTTCAAATACCTTTACAAACTGGCCTTTATAATGTCTATTCTTCTTAAGCTCATTTATAACATACTCAATCACTTTATGAAAATAGGAGGAATTTCCTCCTATTGATTACTCAGTGCTCTTCTTTGAAGATTTTTTTGGTGCTTTCTCCTTTGGTTTAGGAGTTTCTTCAGTTTTCTTTTCACTAACTTCGGCCTTTGCTTCCCCGGCTTTTTCTTTAACTTCTATAGGTTTTTTGTTCATTGCTTTCTTTATCTCGCTAATCTGTTCTTGCTTCTCCAAGATTTCTTTCTCGATCTTTTCTATTTTCTTTACAAGCTCTTGAACAGCAGCATCTACTCCTTCTCCTAATTTTTCTTCTTTGTATAAAGAATAAACTTTGCTCCCAAGATCTACAAACCTGCCTTTTCTCGAAGAGCTAAGTGATGTAATTTCTGCCTGAATTTTTGCAAGCTTTGCAAGCTGGGTTGCTTTTTCGCCGGCCTCCTGCGCACCTTTCTTCACCTTATCCCAAAACCCATCCATTATATCACCTCCTTTTGTGCTATATTAAGTATAACAAAAAAATGATTAAAAGCAAGCATTAGTACTCTTTACTGCGTTTCCGCAAGTATTGTCGTAAAATCCGTATCCAACTTTTTTCGCATTTTCTCCGCTACCGGTCTATCATCAAACAAAGCAAATAAGGCAGAGCCAGAACCTGTAAGATGAAAATTCTTTTTTGTTCTATCAAACAATTCTTTTAATATGAGTGCGAACCTTTTGTCTTCTCTTTTGTACATCTCTTCAAAATCGTTGTAAAGACAATTTTCTATATCCTTCAGGCTATAATTCCCTTTTTTCAGAACACTAAGCATTTTTTCGGTATAATTTGTTTTTCCGTACCCAAAATTATCCATTTTCCTATAAGCATCCTTCGTAGAAATAATAAACTTTGGAACTATAATTAAAATGTAGAACTTTTTTACAGGACTCAGGGGATGAACTTTCTCACCTTTTCCTTCTACAAGTGCAGTGCCTCCTTTAAAAAAGAACGAAATATCAGCACCAATCTGTTCTCCAATTTTTATCAGTGTGTTATGTCTAAGCGGTTTGCCAAAAAGCTTATTCATCAAAATGAGTGAAGCTGCCGCATCTGCACTCCCCCCTCCTAATCCGGCACCGCAAGGAATATGTTTTTTGACTTTTATCTTCACCTTATCATCTACACAGCTATTTTGAGAGAACAAATCGTATGCCGAGCGAACTGTATTCATCTTTGGATAAACTCCTGGTATAAACTCAATTTTAAGAGAATCACTTTTTTCAATCTCTATTTCGTCACACAGTGAAATTTTTTGGAAGAGTGATTTAATATTATGAAATCCATCCTTGCGCTTCCCAATAATCTCTAGTGTAAGGTTCAATTTTGCACAAGCATTTATTTTCATAATTTTTGTACTTTAGCCAAGAAGCTTTTTTGAAATAGCATTGTGCTTATTGATGAATTCTTCTTCGTCTAACTTTGTAAAGTGCCCATTTTCTATTAACACTTCGCCATTGATCATAGAGAAATCCACAGATTTTGCATCACAGAGCACAAGGGACGCAACCGGATCGGAAAGCCCACCAGCAAATTCAATTCTATCCAATTTAAAGCCAATAATATCTGCCGCCTTTCCTTTTTCTATAGAACCAATTTCTTTTTCCATTCTCAACACCTTCGCGCCACCCATCGTAGCAAAGTACAATACCTCACGTGGTGTCAGTGCATTCGCTCCGTATTTAACACGCTGCAAGAGCAGTGCATTACGTATCTCAAGTAAAAAATTCCCCGTATCATTAGAAGCACTGCCATCAACACCGAGGCTAATTCTTATATTCGTATTTTTCATTTTGAAGACCGGTGCAATGCCGGAACCCAAACGCATATTGGAGGAAGGACAGTACGACATCCCTACTTTATAATTAGATAATTTTTCAATATCTACATCAGATATGTGCACGAGATGCGCAAACCATACATTGGGAGTGAGCCACCCAAGTTTTTCCATATAATCAACAGGTCTCAACCCGAACTTCTCAGTACAGAATTTTTCCTCATCCTCTGTCTCCGCAAGATGTGTGTGCAATAAAAGATTATGTTCTTTTGCAAGGCTTAATGTATCTTTCATCAATTTCTCCGTTACGGAAAACGGCGAGCAAGGCGCAAGAGCAACTCTCTGCATAGAAAAACGAGAAGTATTATTGTATTTCTGGACAACACGCTCTGAGTCTTTTAAGATTTCTTCTTCCGTCTGGACAACAGAATCAGGCGGTAACCCACCATCTTTCTTTGAAAGCGACATACTACCTCTTGTACCGTAGAAACGCACGCCTGTAATATCCGCGCCTTCCATCTCTGCATCAAACAGATTCGGATGACCTTTTGGGAATAGATACAGATGATCCGTAGTCGTTGTTACACCGCTCTTCATCATTTCAAGGATTGCAGTAACAGCAGAAACCATCACTGCCTCTTCATCTATACTCTTCCATTTTTCGTACAGAAATGTAAGCCAGTCAAAAAGCTTCGCATTTTCTACCTCGGGTACTGCTCTGAAGAGAGACTGATAAAAATGATGGTGGGTATTCACAAAGCCAGGAAGCACAAGCATTCCTTTACCGGAAATTACTCTATCCTTCCTTATAAGGCGGGGCGGCGTCCCACCTCCAACATCCTTTATTACATTATTAACAATATATATCCAGCCATTTTTAATCTCTTCCAGACCATTATTGAATGTAGCTATAAGATCAATATCCTTAATGAGAATCCGCATATCCTTTTTTCTCCTTTTCTTGAAGCAACGTATAAACAAACTCACTCGTCGCAGGTATCCTAAAAATTCTTACTCCTACCGCATCATAAATTGCATTTGTAATAGCTGGTGCAGTACCACCCATTACCGTTTCTGCAATCCCTTTCGCTTCATAAGGACCTGTTTCTTCAGGGTCAGTAACAGGCACAGTTTGAATTTTGTGCGGTGCATCCTTTGCTGTCGGAATAATATATGTTGAGAAATTAACAGTCTTAAATAACCCTTTGTCCATTTTTACATTTTCTGTTAATCCATAACCCATTCCCATTACATATCCGCCTTCAACTTGAGCTTCGAAGCCTTGTTTATTTATAACAGTACCACCGTCAACAACTTCTGCACCTTCAAGCACCTTTACATCCCCTGTAAGTTCATTTACTTCAACAACTGCAAGGTGAGTAGAAAAAGAAAAGATGTTATGAGGTAATCCAAAAGCATTCCTGATCTTTATATCTGCAATAGGCACCAGGAAATAACCTTCTGTCTTTGGAAGGTTATTTCCTTCTTTCAAAAATTCAAGCGCAATTTGCTCGTAAGTAACATATATATCTGGTTGCTCTTTGATATAGAAAGTACTATTATTCGCTTTAAGCTCGTCTTCATTTACATTAAGCATCTGAGAAGCTTTATTTCTTAATATCTTCATCATTTTTTTTGCTGCTATAACAGAGGCACGTCCGCCTGTATACAGGCCTCTTGATGCACTCGTCGGGCCCGAATCCGCTGTAAGATCCGTATCCCCAAGTATTACTCTTACCTTTGAAATAGGACATTTCATAGCTTCTGCAACAATTTGAGTAAAAGATGTAGCTGCACCTTGTCCAAGATCAACAATACCAATCCCCGCTATAAATCCACCATCTTCTCTCATCCTTAAGATTGCTCCGCCATAATCAGGCAAACCAACGCCAAGCCCTGAACCTTGATACGTAAGAGCAATTCCTATTCCCCTTTTTATCCAAGGACGATTATGATCCACTCTCTCAATTTTATCCTTATTCTTCCAGATATCTGTTTGTTTAACTCCGTCAAGCACTGCAATGGTTCCTACACTTGTTGTAAGTTTATTACCTATCGGTGCGGTATCGCCTCTTCGTAGAGCATTCTTTCTTCTCAATTCAAGTTTATCAATCCTGAGTTTCTCAGCAATGATATCCATCTGCGTTTCCATTGCAAACGTCACCTGTGGCACACCGAACGCTCTGAACGCTCCGGCTACACCATTATTCGTGTATATACAGTATCCATCTATACGTACATCATCAAGTCTATAAGGCCCGCAAGAGTGCTCAACTGCAAGATTCAAAACGGGACCTCCGAGTGACGCATAAGCTCCTGTATCCGCATATATTTTCACTTCATTTGCAACAAGCGTTCCATCATTCTTAACGCCTGTTTTGTATTTCATAATCATAGGATGGCGCTTCCAATATGACATTATAGATTCTTCCCTTGACATAACAATTTTTACAGGTCTTTTCGTCTTTAAAGCAAGCAAACCCAAAATAGGTTGAACTGTTAACTCATCTTTTCCACCAAATGCACCACCGACAGGATAGGAAACAACATGAATCTTTCTGGGGTTTAAAGCAAGGCAACGAGAGAGCTGCAACTGATCCCTCTGTGGATATTGAGAGCCTGCATAAACAGAAAGAGTTCCGTCTTCTTCAAGCTTTGCAACACCAGATTCAGTTTCTAAAAATGCATGCTCTTGCCTTCCCGAGTAATACGTATGCTCCACAATGAGATCTGCTTTCTTAAAAGCTTTTTCTACATTACCTCTATCAATATGTGTATGAAGATGAACGTTGCCGTCTCTATGCACTTTGGGAGCATCCGGTTGCATTGCTTTTATCGGGTCATCCACTATTGGAAGCGGTTCATACTCTACATCTATGAGTTTTACTGCTTCTTCTGCTATCTCTTTTGTTTCGGCAGCGACTGCTGCTACAGCATCACCGATGTACCTCACCTTATCTTCGCACAACACAGGCTGATCCGGTACGACAATGCCAAATCCATTCAGTCCCGGTATGTCCTTCCAGGTCACCACAGCTGCAACGCCGGGCAGTATTTTTGCCTTTGAGGTATCAATTCCCTTAATTAAAGCATGTGGATATTTTGCGCGGAGTATCTTACCCCACAGCATATTAGGAAAAGAAAGGTCAGACATATATTTTATCGCTCCCGTAGCTTTGTCCTTCGCATCAACTCTTTTTACAGTTTTTCCAATGTATCTAAATTTTTCCATTGCTACCTCCTCTCCCAGTTACTTTTGTACAATTCAAGTAAGCCTTCATAGAGAAGATTTACGCTCATATCCTGCCTGTACTTAAATGATGCCCTAACATCTGTAATGGGGGAAACTTCCCTCCAAGCAAGCTGTGCAATGTAACGGAGCTTCTCAGAAGAATCTAAAGGGCCACTTATCAACGCTTTCTCTACCCTATTTCCTCTTACTACGGTTGGTGCTACCGCTCCGAATGCAACGACCGCCCTATCAATTTTGTTTTTTCCTTTTCCTTTGCTCAATTTCACTGCAACGTTCACTACAGCAATGGCAAGAGCATTTCTCTGCCCTAATTTTTTAAAGAAACCCGTTTCATTCTCTTCCATATCAGGCATAAAAATATCAACCAGCATTTCATTTGGTCTTAAGACTGTTTTACCCGGACCTGTAAAAAAATCCTCGATAGAAACACTCCTTTCACCTGCACTGCTTAGAAGTTTTACCTTTGCTTCCTCTGCAAACAGTGCGGCAATTGAGTCCCCTGCAGGCGAGGCATTCGCTACATTCCCTCCTAACGTTCCTCTATTCCTTATCTGCGGAGAGCCAATCATACTGCAAGCCTCTCTTAATATTGAAGCATATCTCTTTACTTCTTCCGATTCAAGAATCTCACTGTGTGTTGTAAGTGGAAGGATATGTATTTCCCCATTCTCTTTATAAATACCTTTTAATTCTTTAATTCTGCTGATATCAAGAATATGGTTCTCTTTTACTATATTCTGCTTCAATCTAACAACAAGGTCCGTGCCTGCAGCAATGATCTTTATATCTTCCTTGAATTCGTCAAGATACTGAATTGCTTCTTCAATCGTATCTGCTATGTGATAATCAAATTTCTTCATTATGCATCTCCTTTTCCGTTTTAATTTTATCAATTGTACCTTTCTGCGCTGCAATAATCTCGGCAAGGATTGCGATGCTAATCTCAAAAGGTGTGTCTCCGCCTATGGCAATGCCAATAGGTGCGTGGATACTGTTCAAAAATTCATCGTTTATACCTAGTGCCCGTGCTTTTTCAAAGCATTTGTCCTTTCTATTCATGCTGCCTATCATCCCAATGTATCCATATTTTATATTCTTTTCGGACAGAGCCTTTAGTATATAAGGGTCGTCTTTGCCCCCCGTCGTTACGATAACAACAATTGCTCTGTCCCTGAGAGGTAGTGCTTTTGTCACATCATAAAAATCATCTGCCAGAGAAATTGAAGCTTTCGGAAATCTTTCTCCGTTTGCAAGTTCTTTTCTTGTATCTGCAACAATAATATCGTATGTATTATTAAGGAGAAGCATGTCATAAAGCATTTTTCCAATATGCCCTGCACCAAAGATAACAAACTGCTCAGCAGGGCCCACGTATTCCATATACACGGATATTGTTCCTCCACATACCATACCAAGCGAGCTCTTATCTCCTTCTCTCAAAACATATGTCTTAAAAATGGGTTTTCTTGTTTTAAACAAATCCATTGCATTATCTATTACATCTTTTTCCAGTGCGCCTCCCCCAACAGTGCCAAATGTTGTACGATCTTTCAGAATAATCATCTTAAAACCTGACTTGCCAGAGGTAGAAGATTCGGCATCTATAACTGCTGCCAAAACAAATTCCTTCTTGTTATGAATGAGCTCTACAATTTTCTCATAAATTCTCTGCATTGACAAAACCTCCTTCACCCATACTTATAATTTCTTCCTTTGAGAGCATATAATCAGATAGAATAATAGGCATAATTCTGTGAAAACTCGTGCCGCTCTCAGCAATACCTGCAGAAGTAGGAATGCCAAGAACAACTTTCTTGTCTTTATAACTAATGAGGAATGTTGTACCAGGCCACATTGGAACTCCGTATGTAATAATATTTACTTCCATTTCCCTTATCCCTTCTGTCGTTTTATCATCAGGATCAATAGCCATTCCTCCCATATATACCACAATATCTGCACCGTTCTTTATTGCAGATAAACCATTCTCCCGAACTGCTGAAGCATCATCTGGCAAAACTTTCCTCAAAAATACATCTTGCCCCATTCTTTCAAGGTAACGCTTCACTGTGAAGCTCATTATTTCTTTTCTCCGTCCCTCTATAAATTCGTTCCCAACAGGGAAAATAGCAATTTTGTGCTTTTTAATAGCAAGGAGGTTGATAATAGGATAATACTTCTTTGCAATATGTTTAATCTCCATCATCTCAGAAACAGGTATCTCAACAGGCATTACTTTGCCAATAGCAACAGGAATATTTTTTTCTACAAAACTGAAATTGTACCTTACTGCAACACGAGAATCTTCTAATTTATTTATCTCCCTGAATCCCACACTATTCACGATCAGCACTCCTCTGCATTGAGTAAAGAGTTTTACCTTAGATTCGCTCGAACTGCTCAAACGAAGGTTTTCTCCTTTTATAGCCTGCATCATCTCCTTTGCAGCATCATCTTCATGGATAAAACCTTGGTCTTTGCTTAATACCCATACGTAATGTTTACCTATAGACAGAAGCTTTTCAATATCCTCTTCTTTTATAATGTACCCTCTCTTGAAGAGGGGGCCTTTTTTCACACCCGGAATAACTTCTGTTACGTCACTTCCCAGAACCTTACCTATTGATTGTTCTGTTTTTACTTTTTCCATAATGACTCCGCTTTCTTATAATCCCCTTCTGTGTCCATATCAAAAAGAATTTTATCGTCATCCATTTCAATAAATTGATACATATCAGCATGCCTGTGCAATACATCTCTTAGCGTTGTCTCGTACGAATTACAGCCAAGAATTTCTTTTTTTAGGGTATGAGGGATAATAATCGGATGCCCTTTTCTCCCTTGAAAAGTAGGAATAAGTATGTGTGCTGTATGATAATTTCTCACCATTCTATTAATGATGCTTTTACCAATAAATATCTGATCAGCAAGTCCTATAAGTACTGCCTCTGCATTTTTTATATTTCTCAAACCTGTTTGAATAGAAGAAAACATCTCTTTTTTATAATCCTTATTTACTACAATTCTGAGTTTATTATAATTTTTTTTATTGATTACTCTTTCAATGTCGTTTGCTCTGTATCCTAAAACAAGTACTACTTCTGACAGTGAGGACGAAAGATATTGGTCAAGCAGTACCTCTATAACAGTTTCATTACCCAGTGTTAACAGGGGTTTTAACTTCACCATTCTCTTAGATTCTCCTGCAGAAAGTAAAATACCTTTAATCATTCTCTTTACTTGCTTTTTCAACTGCTTTTATTATTTTAGCATAACCTGTGCAACGGCAGAGGTTTCCGGAAAGTCCTTCCCTTATTTCTTCTTCAGTCGGATGCGGATTCTTCTTCAGTAAGTACAGAGAGGACATAATCATACCTGGTGTGCAAAAGCCGCACTGTATTGCACCTTCTTCAACAAATGCTCTTTGTAAAGGATGCAGATTATCTACAGTACCTATACCTTCGATAGTAGTAACCTCAGCACCATCTGCCTGGGGAGCAAGAATCAGGCAAGAATTTGCACTCCTTCCATTGAATAAAACTGTACAAGCTCCACACTCTCCTTTTCCACAACCTTCTTTTGTGCCTGTAAGATGCAGCTTCTCTCTAATTACATCAAGCAAAGTAATATTTACAGGTACATTCAATCTGTATTTTCTGTTATTTAAAGTGAAATTGATTTCCATTTCTTGCATCTTATCACTCCTTCTTTGCAAAATAACGTATGTTGTCGTTCAATTTTTCTTTCATCCTGATCGCGTTTGCAGGACAGACTTGCATACACATTGCGCAACCAATACATTTATCTTCATCCACACCGGGTAATCTCTTTTCGCTATCCCACTCTATTGCCCGATGCCCTCCGTCAGAGCAAGCCACATAACAGAGTCCACATCCAATGCATTTTTCCTCAATAATTTCGGCTTTTGTTTCAGGCGAAGGCAGCTCGCCCTGTGTTTTTATATTTGGCAGAGCTTTGCCTACAATATCCATAGGCGAATCAAAGCCCATATCCATTAAATAGTGGCTAAGTCCACTTTTCAAGTCCCTTATCGTCCTGAATCCATAATGCATAGGCAGTGTACAGAACTGCACATTTGAAGCACCTACACTCATAAACTCTACTGTATCTCTCCAGCTGAATGCACCACCATTACCTGAGATTGCAATATCCACATTCTTTGCAATCTCCGCAATTGCACGCAATGTGACAGGTTTAATAGCAGGACCAGAGAGACCTGAATACGTACCCTTGCCGAAAAGCGTAGGGTACGGCTCAAATGTTTTTATATCAATACCTAAAAGCGATGGAATTGTATTGCTTGCAGTAATGCCATCTGCTCCACCTCTTTTTACCGCTTTTGCTACTTCAATAATATCTGTTACCTGGGGAGTTATTTTAATAAGGACAGGAGTGTCTTCTGCAGCTTCTTTCACCCATCGTGTTACTTTTTCCGTTGCTTCTATGCTTTGTGCAAGCATTCTGCCAGGTGCTTCTCCCATACTGCCTTGAGGGCAGCTAAAGCTGCATTCAATAAGGTCAATTCCCGCTTTTCTAAGCCGCTGCACGAGCATTTGCCAATCTTCTTTCTTAGAGCCCATAATTGATGCAGCAATCATCTTGTTCGGAAACGCCTCCTTTAATATTCTTACACGTTCTTCAACTTTATCAATATGGTACTGTGATATGAGGTCAATATTACCCAACCCTACAATCCTGTTGTTAGGACTGCCAAATGAAGACATCATCGGATATTTCAAAGACACAGAGTTACTTTCAATTGAAGTAGTTTTTAATATCACTCCTGCCCAGCCTGCTTTTAGCCCATTGTATGCAATTTCCAGTTCATCCGTGCAGGGCGAAGCAGAGAGGATAAAAGGACTATCCAAGCGAATCCCCAAAAAATCTACAGAAATATCTTTTTCTTTATACATTTCTTTCTCCTTCCAGATATTTCATAATACTTTCGGCAACTTTCTTGCCTTGAGCTACGCTCTCGACAATTGTGCTTGGCCCTGTTACAACATCACCTCCAGCAAAAACACCTTTTATATTTGTTGATAGATCTTTGTTAACTTTTATTAAACCTTTTTCATTTTTTTCTATATCAGGAAAACAATTCTCCGCTTTCTGCCCTATTGCAATGACAATTATGTCAAGAGGAATAACAAAATCAGAATGAGGAATAGGTTCCGGATGCCTTCTTCCCGAAGCATCTTTTTCACCAAGATGTGCTCTTGTTACAACGAGCTGCTCCACTTTTCTATTTCCTTTGATTTCTTTTGGTATGGCAAGAAACTGGAATGTCACACCAGCATCTATTGCTTCTTCAATTTCTTTTTTAAATGCTTTTAGCTCTTTTGTGCTTCTTCTGTATACCACTTCTACATCTGACTCAGGATACGCTCTTTTCAATACAGACGCCGTCTCCAAAGCAACATTTCCGCCCCCTATAACACCTGCTCTTTTGAAACTAGGCAGCTTAATACCGACCTTTGCTTTTTTTAATATTTCTCTTGCTTGATATATACCTTCTAATGTTGTATGAGGTATGTTCAGGCTAATCTCATCGGGAAGGCCCGTTGCAATAAAAACTGCTTTGAAATCCTTGTCCAGTTCTTTTAATGATGTTACTTTTATATCTCTTGTTTGATAAATAAAATTATGATGAATGAATTTCACTTCCTTTCGGCTTATTCTATCAGGAAGGCGCATATGAGATATTTCATTTACAGGAATGCCCCCAAGTTGTTTTTTCTCAAAAATAACAGGTTTATAGCCGTACTGCCTTAATTCCGTTGCACAGGCAAGACCTGCAGGACCTCCACCTATGATAGCAATTTTCCCTTTCTCACTATATACGAGCTCTAAATTTTCCGAAGGATCAGTATTGTCCGTTACATATCTATGCAACTCTCTGATTTTAATGGGAGTATCAATATTTGCCCTTGTACAGGCATTCTGGCAAAAGCTCTCCTCCGGACATACCCTACCACAGGTTTCAATAAAAGGATTTGCTTTTTGAATGATTTCTCTTGCACCTTTCAGATTGCCTGTACGAACGGATTGAATAAATTCCGGGATAGGAACATTTGCCGGGCAGGATACTTGACAGGGTGCATCATAACAATAAAGGCATCGCTCTGCTTCTATCACCGCCTGCTCTTTCGAAAATGTTTTCTCAATTTCCTCCATATTATTTACTCCTTTCTATCTAAAACTTAAATTAAGTAATCCTTCATCACTTGATAACAATTATAACAAGTTTTAGGAAATTTGAAACGTTTTTTAGCTCAACATAAATGAGTTTAATGAAAATTTATAGAGAGATGCTGAATTAGCATATTCTGTTTTTCTCATCATTTTATGGATTTACAGATATTTCATCTATTACTTCAATGCGATTTATCATTCTTTCCTGCAAGACCCCTTCCTGGAGGAAGAGGTCAAACGTCTATTCAGTAGGCTATTCGGATAATAACTCCATTTGACTTTAAATGAAGTTTATTTAAAATATAAAAACTAAGCGGGAGGCAAAAATGGAAAAGGATTTAAAAAAGATAGAGCATAAAACAGTAGAAATAATTAATATACCAGAGCTTGAGGAAAAATTAAAGAGCGGCAGGAAACTACGCATAAAATTAGGGGCAGATCCTACTGCACCTGATCTGCACCTCGGGCATTACGTCGTGATGAGAAAACTCAGAGATTTTCAGGAACTCGGGCATACTATTGTCTTTATTATAGGCGACTTCACTGCTTTAATAGGTGATCCATCCGGACGTTCCAAAACACGCCCTGCACTCCAAAGGGCAGAGATAGAGGAAAATGCAAAAACATACTTTGACCAGGTATTCAAAATATTGGACAGAGATAAAACAGAGATTCATTTTAATTCCGAATGGCTGTCGAAGATAAACCTTGAGCAATGGATTCGTATTTCTTCGAACTTTACCGTTGCAAGAATACTGGAAAGGGACGACTTCTTCAACCGTTATAAAGCAGGTATACCTATTTTCTTTCATGAGTTTTTTTATCCTGTAATGCAAGCATATGATTCTATTGCAACAAAAGCAGATGTAGAATTAGGAGGAACGGATCAAAAATTCAACCTGATGATGGGAAGAAAGTTACAGGAAGCAATGAACGAGCCCCCACAGGTTGCTATTATTATGCCAATTCTCAGAGGCACCGACGGGGTGAAGAAAATGAGTAAAAGCCTGGGAAATTACATAGGGATTACTGAGAATGCTAACTCTATGTTTGGAAAAGTTATGTCCATACCAGACACAACAATTTCCGAATACTATTTCCTTGTATTGGATAGGTCAGAGAGAGAAGCAAAAGAGATAGATAGGATAATACAAACAGGGGAAGTAAACCCAATGAAGCTTAAGATGCAGCTTGCAAAGGAAATTGTTGCACTGTTCCACTCTAAAGAAGATGCAGAGAAAGCAGAAGAGAACTTCAGAAAGGTATTCAGCAGAAAGGAACTTCCAGAAGAAATGGAAGTAATTCATATTGATTTAAGAGAAAATGAAAGAATAGATATTGTAACGCTCCTCAAGGAGAAAAATATTGTGCCATCGAAATCTTACGGAAAAAGACTTATCCAACAGGGAGCGATAGAGATAAATGAGAAAAAGCTCAACGACTTCAAAGAAAAAGTATTATTAAAAGAAGGCGATATAATAAAAGTAGGCAAACGGAACTTTTTCAAAGTCGCGGTTGAGAAGGGGCAGATATGATTAAAACAGTAAAAGGCTGTAAAGACATATACGGGACAGAAATGGAACTTTTTCAGTACAGCAGGGATATACTGTCAAAAATGGCTGAATCTTATGGTTATACGGAAATGATCACGCCGATTATTGAATATTCGGAGCTCTTCCAGCGTTCCGTAGGAGAAGACACAGATATTGTAGAAAAAGAAATGTATACATTTCAAGATAAAGGCGGAAGAAGTCTTACGCTCAGACCAGAAATTACTGCATCCGTTGCAAGAAGCTACGTGGAGAACCACTTCGAAACATTGCCAGTGCCTCTCAGAAAATATTATATAGGTCCTTGCTTTAGATATGAAAAACCGCAGAAGGGACGTTACAGGGAATTTTATCAGTTCGGAGCAGAGGCAATAGGCGATATCTCTCCTTTAATAGATGCAGAAGTAATATCACTTGCATATAACATTGCAAAGCAGTTTACCCTGGAAAATATAAAGGTGAGGCTGAACAGTATCGGATGCAGAAAATGCAGACCGCACTATAAAGAAGCACTGAAAGAGGCACTGAAGCCACATTATGATGAGCTCTGCTCTGACTGCAAGAGACGCTTCTATACAAATCCACTGCGTATTTTAGATTGCAAGAGAGAAAGTGAAGAACTCAAAGAAAGTTTGCCACATATCACAGATTATCTCTGTGATGAATGCAGAGAGCACTTTGATAAGGTAAAGAGGTATCTCAATTTAATGAATATTCCGTTTGAGTTGGATCATACACTGGTAAGAGGATTAGATTATTATACAAAGACTGTCTTTGAGGTTATTTCAACGGATCTCGGCGCACAGAATGCTTTACTCGGCGGAGGGAGATACGATTACCTCATCGAGGAATTAGGCGGTAGATCTGTACCTGCTGTAGGGTTTGCAATGGGTATAGAACGGTTAATAACAATATTGAAAACACAGAATAAAACATTACGCATAAAACCTATCATCTATATCGCATATCAGAAAGATGCACTGAAAGAAGCGATGGAAACTGCTGATAAACTGCGAGGTAAAGGATTTATTACTTTACTTGATACAAAGGGAGGAAGCCTCAGAAAACAATTCGGAAGAAGTGCAAAAAGGAGCGCTCGCTATACAATAATTATCGGAGAAGAAGAAAAAGCAAAAAATACAGTGCAAGTAAAGGATATGAAGACAAAAAAGCAAAAGGAAATGCCTAAAGATGAGATTCTGGCTTTCCTTAAAGAACAGAGAGGGGAAGATGCTTAAAAGAACAATGAATTGTGGTGAAATCAGAGAAAAAAATATTGGGGATATAGTTACCATTAATGGATGGCTGCATAGGAAAAGAAACCTCGGCGGCCTTCTCTTTATGGATATAAGGGACCGATCCGGTATCGTCCAGGTTGTCTTTGATCCTGCAATAATAGAAAAGGAATTGTTTGGAATGTTGCAATCCCTAAAGGTAGAATCCGTTGTTGGTGTTAAAGGTACAGTAAAAAAACGTATCACAGCGAATCCAAAACTCAAGACAGGTACAATAGAAATTGCAGGAGAAACAGTAGAAGTATTTGCAGAAGCTGAGGATCTGCCTTTCAGTCCATTTGCGGATGAGAACGTGGATGAAATGATAAGGTTGAGATATAGGTACCTTGATTTAAGGAGGCCTGAGGTAAGAGAAACATTTGAGATGCGAGCGAAAATTACGCAGAGCATAAGAAACTATCTAATTAATCATAACTTTATAGAGGTCGAAACGCCAATTCTTACGAAGAGTACCCCGGAAGGCGCAAGGGACTTCATCGTACCATCCCGATTGAACAAAGGGAAATTTTATGCTTTGCCACAATCACCGCAGCTCTTTAAACAAATCCTTATGATAGGTGGTTTCGAAAAATATTTTCAGATCGCACGCTGCTTTAGAGACGAAGATTTACGGCAGGACAGACAGCCTGAATTTACACAAATTGATATTGAGATGTCCTTTATTGAACAGGATGATATCATTAAACTGACAGAAGATATGTACAAAAATCTTTTTAAAGAAGTGCTAAATGTAGAATTAACTGTACCATTTCCCCGAATGAAATACGATGAAGCAATGTCGCGCTTTGGCTCGGATAAGCCAGATACACGTTTTGGTATAGAGATAAAAGATCTAACAACTCCTTTCAAGGATAGCAATATGAACCTCATACGAACTAATATAGGAAAAGGGCAGAAACTCCTTGCACTATTTCTCCCTGGTGGTGCATCACTTTCAAGAAAAGAAATCAATGATTTAAAAGAAGAATTGAAAGGAAAAGGAATAAATGGGTTCATTGAATTTAAAATAAAGGATGGTGCTGCCGCATCCTCCTACGCAAAGTACCTTAAAGAAAGTGAAAAAGAGTTACTTCTCAAAATAGGTAAAACAAACGATCTGGCTATGCTTTTTATTGTGCCACGAAAAACAGGGCGGGAAACAATGGGAAGAATAAGAGTATTTCTTGCAGAAAAATTCCATCTCATTCCTAAAGAAGAATGGAATTTCCTATGGATCACGGATTTTCCATTCTTTTCATTCAATGAGGAAGAGAATCGATACGAAGCAGAGCACCACCCTTTCACTATGCCAAATTCGGATGAATTGGACAAACTTGAAACGGATAAAGACCATATCCACGCACTTGCATACGACTTAGTGTTGAACGGCAACGAATTAGGAGGTGGAAGCATCAGAGTACATAATTCGGCTTTGCAAACACGCATTTTTAAAGCAATCGGACTAAAAGAGGATGAGGCTGAAGAAAAATTTGGGTTTCTCATTAAAGCATTAAAGTTAGGAGCACCTCCCCACGGTGGCATTGCATTTGGACTTGATAGACTCGTATGGATTATGAGTAATGCAAAGAGTTTAAGAGATGTTATTGCATTTCCAAAGACAACGGCAGGCATCTGCCCTTTGACAAATGCACCGAATAAAGTGACAAAAACTCAGCTTAATGATCTAGGAATAGAAATGAAAGATGGACATAAAAACTGATAGAATGCCAAAAGAGTTTAAACTCACGATCTACATTATTACGCTAGGGCTTACGTACCTCTTGCTTTATTCCATTGACTTCTATGCAAAATTTAGAGGAAGATCCTTTTTTCTATATACCATTGCTTTCATCGGTATATACGTATTCTTGCTTGTTTTCTTTGCGCTCAAGAAGAACTGGGCACGTATTGGCCTTATTGTACTTTCATACATACAGATTATTTTTGTAGGTATCCTGCTAATTGCATTCATATTCTTTAAACAATCAACTGCATTTCTTGCAAAAGTAATGCATACAGGAATATTCACGTTTTATTTCATTCTGGGGCAGTTTGGCACAACGCCGGAGAAAGGAATAGTAGCTCTCGCAATCATCATTGTATGGACAGCAGTTATTATAAAATTTTTAGTAAATAGTAGAACAAAGCGATACATCATAACAAAAAATTATGAGCTACAAAATACACAGAAGCAGGCCATTATTATCATTACTCTTTTCTTTATTTCTTTAGGTGCTATACTCTTTCTTATAAAATTCTAATGCACCTGCCTCTGCTCTTATATAAGGAGGAGATAACTATGAAATAAAATTATACGGTTTTTCTAAAAATTCTTCCAGTACAACTGTTGTTGCTCCTATAAGACAGTTGTTCCCTCTTAACTTTGAAGATACAATAGGAATTTTTTTACCTATACCATAAAATGAACGCTTTTCTACCACTTTGCGCATCGGTTTAATGATAATGTCCCCCAGGGAAGCAACAGGACCAGAAACAATAATCTTCTTCGGTGCAAGAAGGTTTACTACATTGACTAATACATATCCGACAAGTTCAGCTTTTTCTTCTAACACTCTAATTGCCCTCTTGTCCCTGTGAGTTACGAGTTCCTTGAGTTGAGATATTGTAGAGACCTTTTTTCCACATGTCTGGGAAACATCTGACAGTATTCCACTTAAACCAGCGTATAACTCTACACATCCTCTGTTTCCACAATCGCATTGTTTACCTGCCTTCCTATCGACGGATGTATGACCAATCTCTCCAGATACGCCAAAATTCCCTGTGTAGAGTCTATTATTTAAAATAATGCCTGAACCAATGCCATAGCCTAAGTGAAGCAAAAGAAAATCAGATACGCCTCTTCCGGAACCAAAATATTTTTCTCCTACAGCTTCTGCATTTGCATCATTTATAACAATCGTATGGAGACCGAATTCTTCTTCCATTATCTTTTTTACCGGAAGGTTATTTATTTTTGGAAAGTGGGGAACACTAACAACAATACCTTTTTCATGATCAATCATTCCCGGGCAAGAAAAGCCTATGCCCAATATTCTTTCCTTATGGAAATGCTCAATAAATGGAGAAATGATTTCCTTAATCTTATCCATATCATTCCTGGAAAACAAATCACTCCTTACTTGCATCGATGTCTGCTCAATAACCTTTCCTGAAAGGTTCATTACAGCACCAATGATATGAAGATAAGAGAAATCGATACTTATTATATAGAATGCATCGTTATTAAAATAAAGCCCTATTGGCTTTCTTCCCACATTGTTGCTTCTACTTTTCTTTTCCGTTATTAAGTTGTTATCTATCAGAAAAGCAACAAGTCTGGAAACAGTGGGAGGGGTTAAATTAGTACTCCGTACTATATCTGCCCTGGACATCCCTTGATTTCCTCTCAAGAGTTTCAATATCACAGATGTATTCTCTTCTTTTAGATTACTTTGATTTTTGCCTTTCAAAATTCACCTCCATATTTTATAAATCGTAAGAACCTGCTTCTGCGTTTTCCCTTTAGGAACGAATATATCACCCTTAGCATCCAAAAGCTCGCCAACCACGTTACCCTTTATTTCAAGTGGAAGCTTTACGTGAATAGGTATTGTATAAGGAATGAGCGTTCCACCTTTTTTGCCGCCTGCAAAAACAACAAAAACTCCTAAAACTTCATTAATTTTCATACATCCTTACATCCTCACCTCAATTATTTTTTAATTGTAACTTTTTAATTATAATGCAAATCTTTAAAATTTAAAAGTCTATAATGAATAAAGTAAGTAAGTTTTTATTTCGGTAACTTCGGTTAAGATAATTGATTTTTTGTATCAAATCAGTAAAATAACAAAATAGATGAAAATAAAGGATATCACATATACTGCAATATTTACAGCTCTCACAATTGTTGGAGCACAAATAGCAATTCCTATTGGCTATGTACCTGTTACACTTCAGGTGTTTTTTGTTTTGCTTAGTGGACTGGTATTGGGATCTAAGTTAGGATGCTTGAGTCAAGTAATTTATCTACTTATGGGTGTTATTGGGTTTCCTGTCTTTGCAGGGTTTGCTTCCGGGATTGTCCATCTTTATGGTCCGACAGGAGGATATCTCACCGCCTTTCCTGCAGCAGCCTTTTTGGTAGGTTGGATAAGCGAGAAAAGAGACAATATTCTTTTTGATTCAACAGCATCAATCATTGGAATAGTAGTGATATACATATTCGGATGGCTCAGGCTTGGTCTCTTTATGAATGATTTTAAAAAGGCATTTATTGTAGGTGTAGTTCCATTCATGATTATAGATTTAATAAAAGCCGGAGTTGCTGTAACTGTAGCAAGGAAATTAAAGAAAAACAACAAAACTTTAGTCAAACGGTGAAGCCCAAGTATAATTACCTATCACTATTCTCTTTTAAAACTCCTTTGGTACGCTTTAACCTAAAATCTCCATCCTACTATATTTTCATTATGAGCTATATTGTAAAGCAAGGAAGAGGAAAAAGCACATATGCATACAAAACAATGAACCATTGAGATAATTAACTTCCCATACGCTGTAACTTAGTTCGTTATAGGTTCAGCGATGTAATATTTGGCTTTTGCAC
>CAYONU010000001.1:43712-56427 GCA_964405445.1 uncultured Caldisericales bacterium
TACGCTGTAACTTAGTTCGTTATAGGTTCAGCGATGTAATATTTGGCTTTTGCACGTGTTTTTATCACGCCGTTTTTATCTTGAATATCTCCAGCAGTACTAACGATCTTATGATGAATATCTCTAATCCATCCCCTTACTATTAGCTCTTCACCTATATATACCGGCTTTATGTATCTTATGTACATTTCAATTGTATAAGCGGCGTAACCCTGTACATATTTTACATTACCCATTGCATCATCAAGAATTGCTGCAAGGATACCTCCATGAGCAATCCCCGGATATCCTTCATATTCTCTCTCCAGTGTAAATGTTGCAACTGCTATATCGCCAACATATTTAAATTTAATATGTAATCCTTTAGGATTTGTTTTACTACATACAAAACAGTAGTTTGCCTTTTTCATCAGCTTAGCCTTTCTATCGGCGCGTATCTCAGATCCAGTTTTTTCTTTCCTATTTTTATGAAGTCCACTACTGCATAGGGAATTTCAGAGTCAGTGCTTACTTCAAGCACTTTGCCAACGCCCCAAACCCTATGTAATACTTTTTCGCCCTCACTAAGCATTGTCTTTTTAGATCGCTCTTTTACCTGCATAAGTTCCTCCGTTGGTATTTCAGAAAGAAAACGTGATGGTGTCATCGGTGATTGCACTCCGAATCTATTCCTCCTATATGCATATGTAAGGTAAAGCTTCTCTTTGGCACGTGTTATACCTACATAACAAAGTCTTCTTTCTTCTTCCAGAGCTTTCTCGGACTCCATTGACTTATAATGCGGCAAATAACCTTCCTCCATGCCTACTAAAAATACTACAGGAAATTCTAATCCTTTGGCGCTATGTAACGTAAGAAGCATTACCCTATCTCCTTCTCTTGTATTATCTATATCTGTAATCAATGAAAGATGAGTAAGAAATGCCGAAAGAGAATTATCCTCAGATGTCTCAGAGAATTCTTTTATCACATTAATAAATTCTTTTACATTTTCTATCTTGCTTTCGCCTTCTTGTCCTTTCTTTGAAAGATATGGTATATAACCTGTTTGCGAAATAATCTCTTCTACAAGCTGCCTCAACGTAAGCCGTTCAGAATCATCTTTTAAATTCTCTACCAGCCGGTAAAACTCCTCAAGTTTCTTTGTCGTGACAGAAAATTCTTCGTTTTCAATAATAAAACG
Source organism: uncultured Caldisericales bacterium (assembly GCA_964405445.1). Taxonomy (GTDB): domain Bacteria; phylum Caldisericota; class Caldisericia; order Caldisericales; family Caldisericaceae; genus CAJXKN01. Next base: position 44,896 of record CAYONU010000001.1, read on the forward strand.
GATTGCATCATACAATGTACCTCCTTGCTTATTCCTCACATCTTCAATCTTTTTTATCGTCACCTCCCCAATTTTTCTGGAAGGTACATTAATAATTCTCCTTAAACTTATATCATCATAAGGATTGTTTAAAACAGCAAGGTATGAAATAATATCTTTTATTTCCTCTCTGCCATAGAACCTTACACCTCCAACAATCTGGTAAGGAATACCTTCTTCTATAAAGTGCTCTTCAAATATTCTTGATTGAAAATTCATTCTGTAGAGAACAGCAAAATTGCTGAAATGTTTTCCCTCCACTCTATGGAGTTCTTTAATCTTTTTTGCGACAAATCTTGCTTCGTCCACTCCGTCTGCTGCCTCATAAAAACTCACAGCATTTAGCATTCTCTTGTCTGTATAGAGTTTTTTCTTGCTTCTCATCCTATTGTGTAAAATAAGTTCATTTGCAATATTCAATATTTCCTGTGGTGAACGGTAATTTCTTTCTAATTTTACAATTTTCACCGTGGGAAAATCATCCTGAAATGACAGCATAAATTCACTATTTGCTCCTCTAAACGAATAGATACTCTGATCATCGTCGCCTACTACCGTAATTTTCTTATGTTTCTCCGAGAGAATTTTCAACAATTCATACTGAGACTTATTTACGTCCTGGTACTCATCTACAAGTATATATTTGAACTTATCTTTATAGTAATATGCAACATCCCTATGCTCTTTGAATAGCCTTACCGTAAGCATAATAAGATCGTCAAAATCCATTGCATTACTCTCTTTAAGAATTTTTTCATATTTCTTATAAATTGAAGAAACCACTTTTTCTATATACTCCCTTGCGTTCATACTAAATTCTTTACTATCCATAAGATTTCTCTTTGCGGCAGAAATGTAATACTTTACCTTCTTGGGATTAAAGTATTTTGCATCAATGTTTGCCTGCTTCATTGCTTCTTTAACTGCTCTAACAGAGTCATCCTCATCAAAAATGGTAAATTTCTTATCATATCCCAGAATATGTCCCTCTTTCCGCAGGATTCTAGCACAGATCGAATGAAATGTTCCTATCCAGAGCCCTTTTATATGCTGGCCAATGAGACTTGTTACTCTTTCCTTCATTTCATTTGCTGCTTTATTTGTGAATGTCACTGCAAGGATACGTGAAGGAGGAACGGATAATGATTCTATAAGATGCGCAATTTTATAGGTGATTACCTTTGTTTTGCCTGAACCTGCCCCTGCAAATACAAGCAAGGGGCTATCGTTATAGAGAACCGCTTCCTTTTGTTCATTGTTTAAATCTTTCAAGAAATTTTTCAAGGGGTAAGAGCTCCTTTAGGCAACGATGGTAAAATACTTCCAATCACTGAAGCAAGTAGAGACGCATATATCACTAAAACTATAAATGTAATAAGGAAAGGAATAAAATAGATACCAATTGCAATCCCAGTATCTATCTCGTATGATTCTTTAATTGCTATTATATATAGATATATACCCCATACAATAAAGATTAATTCTACATAGAGAGGAAGTTTGTAATTCAAAGTAACAAAAATTATAAGATAGAGTAATTTATACATAACCATAGGCATAGCAGCAAATGCCCATGCAGTGAACAGCGTAATGCCATTCGCTTTCTTTACAGTGAACTGCGCAATCAAATCATAAATCGAAGCGGATACAAATGTTACTATGTACGGCATAATAAGACCAGTTATAAAGAACAACGTAGATGAAAGGTAGTTGTTCATAAATGTACCGAAAGTTTTTGAGAAATCCTTAAGATAGGGTGGGACTTGGCTGCTCGGCATTTCCGGAAGTGCTCCGTTGATGTTCTTACCCGCAAAATGTCCTGCCACTACTGCAACTATACCGTACATAAGCAAGAATATCAGTGCAGCGTACAATGGTTTTTCTTCTCTTATCTTTTTAAATGCTTTCCCTGGGTTAACAAGAATAAGCCAAATTAGTTCAAATGTTGTATTCATTAGTAACCTCCTATGGTGTCATTATGTATTCAATTTTTAAAGGCTTAAGGTTCTTCAATATATCAAGTTCAGGGACACTGCTTTTCACTCCTAAAATAGAAAAGATACTCCGTTTTTTCTCATGCGTAATAATCTCCGGAGTCCCTTTTATATTTAAGTCTTTTTTTACTACATCGATTGTTTCCTGCAAATCTCCAAGATCGTCTACAAGCCCCAGTTTCTTAGCCTGTATCCCAGTATATACCTGACCCTGCGCAATACCTTTTAATTTATTTATAGGAATATGCCTGGACTCCGAAACAGTTTCAAGAAACTCTTCGTACGTTTCATCAATAATATTCTGGAGCATCGTTTTTTCTTCTTTTGTCATTCCTCTTACAGGCGAACCTATATCTTTATATTTACCACTTTTTATTACAGTCTCTTTTAGCCCAATTTTATTGAGAAGACCTTGATAATTCACAAGCTCCATAATAACACCAATACTTCCCGTTAAAGTTGTAGGCATAGCAATAATCTTATCCCCTGCACAAGCAATGTAGTAACCACCGGATGCTGCTTCGCTTCTCATTGATATGTATACTTTCTTGCCTGTTTCCTTCTTAAATCGCTGTACTGCATTATAAATCTCCTGAGTCGGTTCAACCGCACCGCCAGGACTGTCAATTGAAATAATCAGGGCACGGGAAGGGTCTGACTTCACTTCATTTAATAGTTCTTTTACATCATCTGCAGAAACGCTTTGGCCATTCAAAGAATATCCTCCTATTATACCTTCAATTTTAATGAGTGAAATACTGTTTCCTGTCTTTATAGGTTTATTTGCAGAAATACCGTACTGTGACCTACCTTTAAATACAGCAAATATAACAACAAAAATAATTATTGCAAAAACTACCATACCAAATACTCTATCCTTTTTCATCGCTTCTCCTTTTGAAATAATTTATTAAATGGATCGTCATCCAGGGAAATTCCCTTATAAGCATAAGAAGCCCTAAATAAAGCGTCGGAATAATAACATACGGAGAATAATGAAACATTTTGGCACCAATAATAGGGCTAATAATATACATAGATAGTCCTCCTACTGGAAAATTCCATTTGGTAATGAATGCAATAAACACTGCAATGGGAAACGCTATGATAAACGTATCTGGCATTAAATATGCAAAATAGCCTATTGTCGCCGCAAGTCCTCTCCCCCCTTTAAATTTTAGAAAGATAGACCAAAGATCACCACATACAGCAGATGCGCCTAACAGGGGAATAACGCTTGCAGGAAGGATATCAATCTTTTTAAAAATCGTCATTGCTAATACAGGCTTCAAACCATCCACTATGCCTGTAAGGATTCCTTCGAATTTTCCTGCGTGCCTGAATACATTCGTTGCACCTATGTTGTGGGAACCAAAATTTCTTATATCTATCCGTTTGAATTTTTTGCTTAAGATAATTCCTATAGGGATACCTCCTAAAGCATAACAGAGTAAGATGCTAATTGTCAATTTATAACTCATATACCTTCTCTTGAACTGCAGTAATTACACTTTTTATGGCCTCCTCAAGGCTCATATGTACAGTGCAACCTGCAGCTGCATTATGACCTCCTCCTCCAAACTTTACAGCAACTTCTTTTACACTGATGTCTTTCTCTTTGCTCCTCAGACTCACCCTCACCTCATTTTTTTTCACTTCTTTGAATAAAATGGCGATACCTGCTCCCTTGTATTTTCTAATGAGATCTACTATTCCTTCTGCATCTTCCTCGGTAGCATTAAGTCTATTTATATCTTTTGCACTGATGTAAGAGAACACAATTTTTCCTTTCAGAGCAATCCTCTCTAAAGCAACACCTGCAAGTTTAAGGTGAGTAGGAGTATCCTCTTCAAAGACTTCTTTAGCAATGTACGCAGGTTCCGCACCGTACTCAATGAGCTTTGCCGCAGTTAAAAAAGCATCCTTGTTCACATTTGCATAATGGAATGAACCTGTATCTGTAATAAGACCCGTATAAAGGGCATTACTTATATCCTTATCAATAGGTAAATTTGCCTTTTCTATAAGTTTCAATATGATAGATGTAGTAGATGCGGCATTCTCGTCCGTATAATTGTACGTTGCAAAATGACTATTTGTTGCATGATGATCTATATTTACTGTTACTTTGAAAGAATTGAAATGCTTCCTAAACTCATTTATCCTGCCTACATCTGATGCATCAAGCAATATGCCTATTTCAGTGCCGTTTATCTTTGTTTTGTTTATAAGATCATAATCCCTCAAAAACGCAAATGCCTTTGGTACGGGCTTTGGAAGAAAATAGGATACTTTTTTACCAAGGTGTTTCAACGACATACCAAGACCCAATATAGAACCAAATGCATCACCATCGGCATTTGTATGGCTAAATATGGCAAAACTTTCATACTTCTTAAGTACCCTGCCTATCTCAATGAGTAATTGATTTTTCATCTCTTTCCTTCTCCTTTAGTTCTTCCTCAACTTTGTCTAATATACTCAGTACTTTGTTTCCCTCCTGTATCGAAAGATCAAAATGAAAGGAAATAAGTGGAACATATCTCATCGTCCTAAGTCTGTATGCAACATCCTTTTGTATTTTTTTGGAAGCATGGAATAGGGCATCCCTTACTTCCTCTCTTTTGTCTTCTTCCATCACGGTAAAATAAATTTTAGCATAGTGAAAATCTTTAGAAACATCAACATATGTAATAATAACTTCCTTTAATCTTGGGTCGTCCATTTCATGTAAATACTTCGAAACTTCTCTTTTTATTGCCGATTCTAATCGGGCTTTCCTTAACTTGCTCATACTAAAAGTGTATTCCATTTAAAAAAATAAGCAAGAGACCTACAGCTATCAGTAATAACCCTGATATAATTTCAATGAGATGAAAATACTTTCTGATCTTTTTAAAGAGAAAGAAGAATTTATTAATAGCAATCGCTGTAATAATAAAAGGAATGCCGAGCCCCAATGAATAGAAAAGAAGAAGTATAACTCCTTTACTTATTGTTGTATATGTAGTTGCTTCTGCAAGAATAGCACCCAGGATAGGACCAACACAAGGAGTCCAGCCAATTGCAAAGGCAATCCCCATTAAAAACGCACCAATAACTGAGGTACTTCTATGCTTTACCTGTACTTTTTTCTCATAATTCAAAAACTTTATCCTGATAAAACCTGCAGTATGCAATCCAAAAATAATAATAATAATGCCTGCAATTATCCTGAGTGTCCTCATATTCCTTGATAGCAATTTACCAAACGTTGTAGCAGATGCTCCTAATAAAATAAAAACAAGCGAGAACCCAAGAACAAATGCAATTGAATTGATAATAATCTTTTTTGTTGATATACTGCCTAATTGCATATCCTGTAGTGATACACCGGATATATATGAAATATATGCAGGAATGAGAGGCAAGACACAGGGAGAAACAAATGATAAAAAGCCTGCAAAGATTGCTGTTAAGATTGAGACATTATTCATATACACCTCCACTTTTATAAGCATTGTATATAATTATGCTTGACCTGTCAAGTACTCGAACTGATAATTTCCAAGCTCTTGACTAATAATGAAATCCGCTTAATATATATCAGTATGAATATTTTTGATGAAATCATCCAACCATTAGCCGATTTCTCTATTAAAGATGTGCGCGTCGGTAGCATCTGGACTGCAGTTCAAAGTAAAAACTGTGGGCTTGCATTGAATTTTCCTGAGCCATATCCTATGTTTGTCCGCTCTTGTGGTGAACTCATAGGAAAAAGCGCAAAAGAAACTGCACAGTTTGCAAAATCCTGGAATCCTGCTGAAGCAAGCATCGGAATTGCTACAATCAACTCGTTGATAGATGCAAAAGGGAAAAGTATCAACGCATTGGATTATATTGAAGAAATTGCTCAGAATAAGAGAGTTATATTTATAGGACACTTTCCAAGAATGGATAGGATAAAAGCCAAAGCAAAGTCTCTACAAATCATAGAGAAAAATCCAAAAATTGGAGATTATCCCGATGTATCTGCTGAGTTCCTCATTCCTCAGGCAGATATAGCAGTAATCACAGGCAGTGTATTCGTCAATAAAACGTATAAGAGATTACTTGAATTATCTGAAAATTGTTATACAATATTAATTGGTCCATCCGTAATGATGAGTGATGTATTATTTGATTACGGAGTAGATGTACTTGCTGGAAGCAAAGTATTAAATTCTACAAAAGTATTGATGAGTATTTCACAGGGGGGACATTTAAAAGATTTTAGTAAAAACATTAAATATATAATGAAATTTAGAGAAGAAGAGGTGGGATGATGCTTACAGAACTTCCAGTAAAAGATTTTATTGCAAAACTTTCATCAGATGCTCCTACTCCGGGTGGAGGAAGTGTAGCTGCTCTCTCGGGAGCTATGAGTGCAGCACTTTTATCAATGGTTCTGCAAATTTCTTTAAAGAAGAAAGATAATGCAGAGGAAATTAAAGAAATTAAAAAAGTAATAGAAGATTGTAACAAAACAGTAAAAAAGCTTACCTTGCTTGTGAATGAAGATGCACTTGCTTTTGATAAAGTAATGGAAGCATACAAAATGCCAAGGAAGAGTACTGTAGAGAGAAATGAAAGAAAAAAGATAATACAATTGCAGCTTAAATCTGCGTCCCTTGTACCTCTTGAAGTAATAAAAAATGTAGAGAAAATAGTTAACCACTTTGACTTTGTAGTAACGCATACATTAAACTCGACTATAAGCGATGTAGGTACAGCATTACTTCTTGCAGACACAGCTATAAAGAGTGCCTCGTATAACATAGATATTAATTTAAAATTTTTAAAGGACGAGGATTTTAAAAAGAAAGTAAGGGACGAAGCAAGTAAGACTGTATCTTCTGCAAGGAACAAATTAGACGCATCTGAAAAGATTTTTCAGGAACGCCTAAATTAATATATATCAATTTATCTAATAGGAGGATTAATTTTAACATGAACGATGATGATTTACTTAAGCTTTTAGATATTACCGAAAATGAGCTTAAACAAAAAACTGCGCGTGAGCTTTATAAAATCTGTAGAGCAATAAAGGTAAAAAATTATACACACTATCGAAAACCTGATCTCCTAATAAAAATTATGGAGCGAATGGAAGAGATTAAAGAAAAAAAGGGATTAAAGGAAAAAGTAACTGAGAGACCTGCCCCACACTTAAAAGAGGAAAGGACAAACATCCACAGGGAGCAGAGAACGCCAGCAAGGCTTGTAACACACTTTAAGGAAAGACAAAAATATGAAGAGAGATATCATAATGAAAAAAGTAAAGAAGTATTCTTTAAGGGACTTCTTGAGGTACATCCCGATGGATATGGATTTTTAAGATCTAACTATTTGCCTTCTTCATCTGATATATACGTTTCTCCACCTTTGATAAGGCGATTTGGCTTGAGAACAGGTGATATTGTTTCCGGCCCCATTCAGAGACCTCAAAGAGAAGGAAAATATTCTTCTCTTGTTGTAGTAAAAATGGTCAATAGCATAAAAGTTTCGGGTTACTTTAGAAGACCTATATTTGAAAGTCTTACACCTACCTATCCAAATAGGAGAATTCTTCTGGAAACTCCTGATTGCAACGTTGCTTTAAGGATTATGGACCTTGTTTCACCTCTCGGTAAAGGGCAAAGAGGACTTATTGTTTCACCACCTAAAGCAGGAAAGACAACTCTACTCAAAGAAATTGCAAAGAGTGTTTCTGAAAATTATCCAGAAATTAAACTAATGATTCTACTGATTGACGAACGTCCCGAAGAAGTAACCGATATGAAGATGTCCGTTGCTGCCGAAGTAATAAGCTCTACATTTGACCAGCCTCCTGAAAACCATATAAGAGTTGTTGAGCTTGCACTTGAACATGCTAAAAGACTTGTAGAAATGGGAAAAGATGTAATGATTCTATTAGACGGCATTACGAGACTTACACGGGCATATAATCTTTTAAGTTCAAATACAGGAAAAACCCTATCGGGCGGGCTTGATCCATCTGCTATTAGAGGACCTAAAAAATTCCTCGGCGCCGCAAGAAATATCCTCAATGGGGGAAGTCTCACAGTCCTCGCCACTGCGCTCATTGATACAGGCTCACGATTAGATCAAGTAATATATGAAGAATTCAAAGGAACGGGCAATATGGAGATTATATTAAATAGGTCACTTGCAGAGGAAAGGTTGTTTCCTGCGGTAGATATAAAGCGCTCAGGCACACGAAAAGAAGAGCTTTTATATACAGTGGAAGAATATAAAAAGATCAGGGCGTTAAGAAAGTTTATAAGTGCTCTTGATCCGTCAGAGGCTTTATCACGATTGCTGGATATGCTCAAAAAAACACATTCCAATAGAGAGTTTCTTGAAAGTATCGTGGCAGAAGATGAAGGATAGAACAGGAAAGATTGAGGTTATAACAGGCTGTATGTTCTCAGGCAAATCCGAAGAACTCATCAGAAGATTACGCAGAGCACGTATTGCAAAGCAGAGGATACAGGTATTCAAGCCTTCCATTGATGTAAGGTATTCAGATATTGAAATTGTATCTCACAATGGAGAAAAGATACAGGCAGAACCAGTAAAAGATGTAGCGGAACTTGCAAAAAAAATCAGACCTAACACGGATGTCGTCGGAATAGATGAAGCTCAGTTTTTCGATAATTCAATTGTAGACGTTGTAAATGGCTTGGCAGACGAGGGAACACGCATTATCGTAGCAGGGCTGGATATGGATTTTAGGGGAGAACCTTTTGGGCCAATGCCTTTTCTTATGGCAATTGCTGATGAAGTCCTGAAACTACATGCTATTTGTGCAATTTGTGGAGACGAAGCAACAAGGACACAGAGATTGATCAACGGCAAACCCGCAAGTTACAATGATCCCATCGTTATGATAGGGGCGTCTGAGAAGTATGAGGCACGATGCAGAAAACATCATTACGTTTCAAATAAACCAAAAAAGCGGAGTTTCAACAAATGATAGAAAAGTTAGAGAAACTATTAAGAAGATATAATGAGCTTGCAGTATTGCTTACAAAACAAGAAATACTTAGTAATCCTGCTCTTCTTAAAAAATATTCAATGGAGTATAAAGAGCTAAAGGGCATCGTAAAAAAATATAAAGCTCTTTTAAAAATTGATGATGCGTTGGAAGAAACAGTTGAGTTACTGAACAGTGATGACACTGAAATAAAGGAACTTGCAGAAAGCGAAATTAAAAATCTGAAAGAGAAAAAAAACATTTTACAGAGAGAAATCAGGCTTTTACTTTTGCCAAAGGATCCAATGGAAGGCAAAAACATTATCATGGAGATTCGCGCTGGTGTTGGAGGTGAAGAAGCAGCTCTTTTTGCAGCAGATCTGTACAAAATGTATCTTGCATATGCAGAAAAAAAAGGATGGAAAGTAGAGTTAATGGACTCTCATCCTACCGACATCGGCGGCTTTAAAGAAATCATTTTCTCCATTTCAGGAAAAGATGTATACAAATATTTAAAGTACGAAAGCGGAGTACATAGAGTCCAGAGGGTACCTGAAACAGAAGCATCCGGCAGGATACACACTTCGACTGCTACCGTTGCTGTGTTACCGGAAGCAGGAGAAGTAGATGTAAAGATAAACCCGGATGACCTACGTATAGATATATATCATTCCAGTGGGCATGGCGGGCAAAATGTGCAAAAAGTAGCAACTGCCATACGCATCATTCACAAACCCACAAATATTATGGTAACCTGCCAGGATGAACGTTCACAGTTGCAAAACAAGATCAAGGCAATGCGCATCCTCCGTGCAAGGCTATACGACCTATACAGAAGAGGGAAAGAGCAAAAAATTGTGAATGAACGGCGCTCTCAGATCGGAAGGGGTAACAGAAACGAACGCATCAGAACGTATAACTTCCCGCAAGGCCGTGTAACAGATCACAGAATTAACCTTTCATTGTACAATCTACCTATAATAATGGAAGGTAATTTGGATGAACTGATAGGAGCACTGATTCAGGCAGATGAAAATGAACAATTAGCAACACTTGGTAGGGAAAAATAATATCAATGGATGGATGCAAAATCTCTAATTTTATACGGAAAGAAAAAACTTATCAATGTAACAGATACGCCGCGTCTTGAGTCAGAAATTCTTCTTGCATATGTATTAAAGATTAAAAGAGAAAAGCTCCTTGCATACTTAAAACAAAACGTCTCTTCAAACAATGAAGAAATATTTAAGTCTCTCATAGAAAAAAGAAAAGGTCATTATCCACTTTCTTATGTCACAAACTATAAAGAATTCATGTGCCTGGACTTTTTTATTCAACAAGGTATTTTTATCCCTCGTCCGGAAACAGAAATATTAGTAGAAGAAACATTAAAAATAGCATCCTCAAAAAAAGTCCGCATTCTTGATATAGGAACAGGCAGCGGATGCATCGTCCTCTCATTTTTATATTATAATAACTTAAGCAAAGGTATAGGTATTGATACTTCCAATATTGCTATTGAAACAGCCAGGAAAAATGCATTAAGGTTGAATTTATCAAACAGAGCAGAATTTATTCGGAGAGATTTTAAGGAAATTAATTTTAACAATGCATTTGATATTGTTGTATCAAATCCTCCTTATGTAAGGACAGCACAGTGCAAAAATCTCTACTTTGAGCCTATACAGGCACTTGACGGCGGTAAAGACGGCTTTCATTTTTACCCTTCGCTTATTGAAAAAGCACATGGTTTTCTTAAAAATAGCGGGACACTTATCATCGAAATTGATAAAGGTATAGAAAAAAGAACGAAAGAAACTATGCAAAAAGCAGGATTCAAAAAAATAAAAATTCTAAGAGACCTTGCAGGCCTACCCAGAGTAGTAGAAGGAATAAAGAATGGATGAATTTAAAAAAATCAAAGAAATTTTATTGAACCATGGCGTTATTGCCTTTCCCACTGACACAGTAGTGGGCTTAGGAGTAAACGGAAGAGATCCTGCAGCAGTTAAAAAAATCTTCACTCTTAAAAAAAGGCCTTTTAATAAGCCTTTGTCACTTCTCACATTCTCTTTAACAGAGATAACGAAGTATGCTTCCGCTATTCCTTCCTGCGCATACGAACTTTTCGAAGAATATTTTCCTGGCGCGTTAACAGTAGTGCTTCATAGTAATGAAGAATTATATACAACACCTCTTAGAAAGGCAAAGAGTATCGGCGTAAGGATTCCAAACTTCTATAATTTGCTTGATTTTCTTGCATATATCAAAATTCCTTTGCTTACTACAAGTGCCAACATAACAAATCACCTACCTTTGCTTGATAAAAATGACGTTCTAAATATTTTTGGTGAATCTGTGTATCCTCTGCTCTTTCAACATAATGCAATGAATAGTAATGTGCCATCTACCGTAGTCGACTGTAGAGAAGGGATGCCTATCATTTTGCGGAAAGGAGCTTTAACGCTCTCCATATAGAAATAGACGAAATCCTGATCTGAG
>CAYONU010000002.1:0-56364 GCA_964405445.1 uncultured Caldisericales bacterium
GTAATCTTTGCAATACCTTTTGCCCTATGAATTGCAAGAGCATTCTTAAAGAAAAGGTTATCATAATCCACAAGCTTATCTCTCATATATTTTACATAATTTAATATTTCATCTTCCCATCCAGCAGGCAAATCCCTTCTCACACCTCCTGGTATAATGTACATATGATACACACGTGCACCGGTCAGTTCCGCGAACATATCAATCGCATAATCCCTGTCTCCTATAGACCATTGGGAGAGTGTAAAAAGTCCCAAAGATGCAGCATATCCACCCATCCAGAGCAAATATGCAGTAGTCCTTGCCATTTCCAGTACAATTGTTCTTATGTATTTTGCACGCTCCGGAATCTCCACACCCATCAGATCTTCCACCGCCATCGCATAGGCAGCTTCATTAATATCAGGTTCAGGCACACATATTCGTGGAATAAGAGCAAGATTCTGCAGGTATAACCTATTCTCCATCCCTTTTTCAAATGCCCTGTGCAAATAGCCAGGATCACCTTTAGCCGAAACAATTGTATCTCCCTCAAGTTCAAGATGAAGTGAAAAGTTACCTGGTACACCCGGATGGTTTGGCCCTATAAAAAGTTCATAACTTTTACTCATCTTTATCCTCCGGATATCTAAAAACAAAATGCTTATGTACGTATCCTACTGAGTCAAAATCTTTTCTCATCGGTGGCATATCGTTCCAATTTTCAAGTATAAACGGCTTACCAGCATCAGAATTCCCATTTACAGCTATCCCAAACATTTCTGTTAATTCCCTTTCGTAGGTATGTGCAGGAGGATAAATTTTATCCGCAGTTTCTATAATAGGATTATCACGTTGTATCCTTGTCCTAACAGTTGCGTTAACTTTTTCTTTATAATTGTATAACACGTAGAAAATTTCAAACTCATTATCCATAATCATATCAATAGCGCTCATTATAGAAAGTTGGTTAAAACCAATAAGTTTCATTCCATAAAGAACACTTATCAGCCTATCCTTATCTGTATCAACGAATATTCTATTCGCTCTCTGAACAGTCACTTTAGTGCCATCCAGCTGCTTTACTCTATCCAATACATTCATCATCCTAACACCTTCCTTTGATTCTCTTTATAATAATCAAGGTTTTTTTTATATCGTTTGTAACCCGTTGCCTTTCCCTTATCAACAAGCTCCATAAGATGTGTAAATCCGGTAATAACTGCTTCAGGCCGTGGCATACAACCGGCAATAAAAAGGTCAACAGGAATATATCGATCTAATTGCTTAACTACAGCATAAGAATCCCAATAAACACCACCATTAATAGGACAGGAACCAAAACCAATTACATATTTTGGGTCCAGCATCTGTTCGTATACCGTAACAATTCTTCGTAGTGTCTTTGTATTCACATAGCCTGTAACAAGCAGTATATCTGCCTGCCTTGGGGTTATGTACGGAACTATACCAAATCGTTCCATATCATAACGGGAGGTCATTGTAGGCGGAAGTTCCATTGCCCCACATCCTGTACAATAGTGAAGCATCCAAAGGGATCTCTTCCTCAACATATTACCAATTGTCCTGAACTGTTCTTCAGTCATTTTTTCCATATTATCTACCCTCCTATCAACACAATAATGAGACTTGTAAGTGCAATTACGGTAGGCCATCTCCAGTAGAAGCGCACAGCGTCATCAATACGAAATCGTGGTAAAACTTCATCAAAAAAGACCATAAGAAGGAATATTATGAACATCTTTACATAAAACCAGCCTATGTTGGAAGCCCCTCCCATAAAAAGATCTACAAAAAGCGCAAGCTCAATATATATATGAAATGCATGATCGATAAAAAGTATTCCAAGATGTTTTCCACCGTACTCGGCTATCGGCCCTGTTGCGACTTCGTTGGGTGCAGTAGCAACATCAAATGGGTGATCACCCATTGCTCCATATGCTACAATAAAGCCAACAATAGCAGAAAGGGGAAGAACCCACATTGCCCAATGTCCCCCCATTTGCGCCTGAGTAATTGCATAAAGATTCGTTGTATGATATTTCAGCACAACCGATATGATTACAATCACAAATGGAAGGTCATAACCTAACATTAAAGTTAAGGCTCTTGAAATACCAATGCTCGAATTTGGGTTTGCTGCTTCACCTGTACCTAGTGCCATACCAAGCGAGCCAATCACCATAATATAAAGAAGTGCAATTATGTCAGCAGAGCCGGTAAGTAACTTCATACCGGGAATCGGAATGAAGAATATCACGGTCATAGAAGCTGCAAGCGCTATAATAGGGCCTAAATCATACATAACACCATGTGAAATATTTCCTTCCTTTGAAAGAAGTTTTATAATATCAAATAGGGGCTGAATAAAGGGCGGTCCATACCTCCTCTGTATACGCGCAGAGATCTTCCTCTTAAAACCTACAAAGGATATGCCTATACCAAAAGCAAGCAAAGGTAAACCAATTGCAATAAGTATATTTCTTACCATATTCTACCTCCTAAAAGTATCAAAAATGCAACGATAGTAACAACAACCACGATATAAGAACCGTACGTTTCAAGATTCCCCGTATATATCCTTCTTACATAATCACCAAATACCTTTGCGGAACATGCCCAGGCAAGATAAATTCTATCTGCACTCCATTTGAAAATAGGGTTTACAACTCTGCCAAATGACATATAGAAGCCAAAGCTGTAATCATATTTTGTTTCAGGAGTCACAATCTGACCAGCAGCATAGTTATCATATTGCGAAATCCTACGTGCTTTAGCACCCAGTGCAAAAATAACATAGACAACAATAAAGCCTGCAATAAATACAGAAGAAATATTTACTACTTTTAGGGAACCCATTCCACTGCCTCCTGGAAAGCCGTATAAATTATATTTGATTGGTGTAATACCAAAGAATTTCTCACCTCTTGCAATAACATTCATTGCAAGACCTGGCCAGATACCAAAAATAATAGTTCCAAGAGAAAGTATCCATATAGGAAACTGCATAAGAAACGGCACTTCTTTTACATCTTTGAATTTCTCGGGAAGCTGTCCCAAAAAAGTAGAGTGTATTAGTCTATAATCATACAAGAATGAGCCGGTACTTCCAACAAGTGCAAGTATTAACAAGAAGACCTCCTTTTTTTGGAGAAGTGCCTCATAGATCATCCACTTAGATACAAAACCGTTGAGAGGAGGAACACCTGCAAGTGCAATAATACCAAAAAGCATGCCAATAAATGTAATAGGCATTTTTTTAATTAAACCTCCTAACTCACTTAAATTTCTCGTACCAGTCCTGTAAATCACAGCTCCCACTGTAAAGAATAAGAGGCTTTTAAATATTGCGTGATTCAATGCATGAAACAAACCACCTGCAATACCAAGTGATGTACCAATTGAAATGCCAAGTACAACATAACCTATCTGAGAAATAGAAGAATAAGCAAGAAGTTTCTTTGCATCCTCCTGAAGAATTGCAAGAAAAGTAGAAACAACGATAGAAATGCCCGCAAGCCATCCTATTATATACATAATGGTAGGGGAAGGCAGTCTCAGAGGTATTAATTTACTCAAGAGACTTACCCCAAAGAGCACATAGAGTAAAACGAATAAGCCATATGCACCCATTTTTATCAATACACCGGAAAGAATTGGCGAAACAGGTGAAGGTGCTTCTGAATGAGCATCGGGAAGCCACGTATGCAAAGGCATAACTGCCCCTTTTACAAAGAAACCAATGGCAAGTAGAGCGAAGATGGCAATATCAAATCCATGAGGAGAGGCAGCAAGAAGCATAGCAACATTTCTAAAAACAAGTGTATGTATCCTCCCATAAACCATAGCAATAGCAATGAGCATTGAATTTGCTCCGATAACACTCATTATAATATATTTATAGCCTGCCTTGATGGATTTTTTACCACCTTGAATAATTAGAAGATAAGAAGTCCAGCTCATCATTTCCCAGAAGAAAAAGAAAGTAAGCAGGTCTCCTGCAAGAGTAATACCAAGCATAG
The DNA here is from genome assembly GCA_964405445.1 of uncultured Caldisericales bacterium. Lineage (GTDB taxonomy): Bacteria > Caldisericota > Caldisericia > Caldisericales > Caldisericaceae > CAJXKN01. The sequence continues at coordinate 4,023 of CAYONU010000002.1, forward strand.
CACCTTCCACAACCATCAACTCAAAGTAATAAAAATCAAGACCTCGGCGCCCTTCCATATCATTAACAGAAAATATAATAGCAAGTAGAGAAATGCTTGTGACGATAAATGCAAAGAGCCAGGAGATAGGATTTATCTGAAGAATCATAACAGAACCAAACATTCTCCCCAATATAAAGTGGTTTACAGATTTGTTATAATAAAAAAATAACTCTATAAGGGTAAGGGACGAGAAGAGGATGGCAAAAACATAACGTACTGATCTATGAATTTTACCTCCAAGGTAAGAAAGTAGCGCACCAGTAAATGGTGTTAAAAGTAAAATCATAAGCGACATATTCATCATAGACCTCCTAAAACGGCATTAATATAAATAGACCTATGAACAAGTTGCACTGCAACTCTTTTAGCAACGAAAATAATAGGTGCAGGGTAAACACTCAGTACGAGGATAATGATTCCCAGTACAACAAATGGAACAACAAGAGCAGGAGATGCTTCCTTAATTTCCATCCCTTCCTTCAGCTTTCCGAAGAACATACTTTGCATCACTCTAAAGAAGTATGCACCTTCAACAACAGACATAAACAGAAGGATAACAACAAAAGTAACGGTATAGAAATTGGTATGGGCAAGTGTTGCAAAAATAATAGTAAGTTTACTCCAGAAACCAAAGAATGGGGGGAGACCCATAAGAGAAAAAGCTCCAATGGCAAAGAAAACTGCAGAGATCTTCATCCTCCTTCCTATACCACTAAAATCTTCTACATTTCTCGAATGTACCTGTGCAATTATTGCTCCTGCAATTAAAAAGAGCATTGCTTTAGAAAGTGAATGATTTAAAATTTGCATAAACGCGCCTTGCATTCCTTGAACCGAGCCAAGAGAGAATGCAAAGAAGAAAAAACCTGTCTGCCCTATAGTAGAGTAGGCAAGCATCCTCTTAATATCCTTTTGAAAGAAAGCACTTGTTTCACCAAAAATAAGAGTGAGAAGTGCAATAAGTATAAGGAATGGAATGGCTGCACTATAGTTAAATACTGTAACAGTGGCTCTAATAATTGCATATATCGCAGCAGTTGTCATTATACCAGAGAGTATGGAAGAAACGGAAGAGGGTGCAGCAGGGTGAGCATCAGGAAGCCATGCATTCAGAGGAAAAAGCGCTCCCTCAATACCAAGACCTGTAAAGATAAATGCATATGGAAGAAGTTTCTGCCTAAAAGTGAAATGAACAATTTTCTCTGCAATATCAGCCATATTCAATGTACCTGTTGCAGCGTACAGCATAACAACGCCAACAAGCAACAGCGATGCACCAATGGAACCCATTACAAGATACTTAAAGCCAGCTTCAACAGAATCTTTATCTCGCAAAAAGCCTACAAGACCAAAAGCAGAAATAGATGTTACCTCAAAAGCAACAAATAAGTTAAACATATCACCAGTGATTACCATCCAGGTAATACCAGCTCCAAGAAGAAGGAATAGCATATTAAATTTATCCTGTGGCTCTTCTGTGATATACTTAAAATTATAGATAGATGCAAGAAATCCCAGAAGAGAAGCAATAATTGCAAGACTAAGCCCTAAACCATCTATTGCAATATTTATTGCAAAAGGAGGCTTTATTCCAGCAGTTGTTGCAACAATTACACCTTTTTCAAATACTTGGGGAATAAGATACAGCGTGATAATTAGATTTATGAGAAAAGCAATAGGAGGTAAGTATTTTGTTGCCTTTTTTGAAAACGGTGCAATGACTGCAGCAAGAAAAGCAAAAAACAGAGGCACAGCAATAAGTAAAATCGGATTAGTTAAATTTACCATTTCAAACCCCTTACCTTTCTTATATCAAGTGTTCCATAATGTTTATACAGGAGCACAACAAAGGCAGCTGCAAGAGCAAGCTCAGCCGCACCAATCACAATAGCAGTAAGCGTAAGAGCCTGAGGGACAGGATCAACCATCATTTTAGGTAAGATGCCAGGATGCGAAAAGATCGGAGCAGTACCACCCTTGACGTAGCCAATGCTTATAATAAGAAGATTTGTACCAGAAGAAATAAGATCGAGTCCTATGATAATCTTAATAAAGTTCTTTTTTATAATAATTGCATACAATCCCAGAGCAATGAGAATGAATGCCCCTACGTAAAAAATCATCTTTCACCTCCACAAACAGTCTGGCACATCATATCATCAATAATGCTAGCAAATTCAGACCCTACTTTAAACCCAATTGCAATATAGAGAATAGGAAGTATACCAGCACTGAAAAGCATATTCAGTGTTCCTTTTGGAAGAAAATTAAACAAGAATGAATGTGCCCCGGTAAAAATGCCAATTGCACCGAATACAACAAATATAAGTCCTGCAAGGCCTTCTGTAACAGCAAGTTTCTTTCTATTTACCCGCTCCCCTGGATATGCAAGGTAAAGGAGCAAAAACCCTGATGCAATGATAGAACCTCCCTGAAAACCTCCGCCAGGAGTCAAATGCCCATGAATAAAAATATATGACCCAAACAAAAGAATGAACGGAAAAATAATTCTTGAACCAACGCGCACAATAAAATTAGGATATACCTGTCTTTCTCTCCTCTTTTTATCTTCGTCAATTAAGTAAAACAGAATTGAAACACCTGCTGCAGCTGCAAAAAGAACTGTTACCTCTCCGAGTGTATCAAGACCTCTATAGTCAAGAGTTACGCCTGTAACAACATTCGCAGCTCCAGTCTGCTTTACATCATTATTTAAGTAATATTTACCGACCCCCATTTTATTCTTACCAAATGGAAATGCAACAAAGAAAAGAATTAAGGTAGCAACAATAAGACCCAAAAAGATTGCGTATGTAATCTTCCGTATCATTTTTCCCTCCTCTCTGTCTTCCGCACAACAACAATGTAGATAACCATCGTAAGAGCAGCACCAATACTTGCTTCAGCCATAGCAACATCGGGTGCTTGTAGCAAAAGAAATAAAAGTGAAATAATTAGGCTTACTGCACCCATTGCAACAACGGCTGCGAGAAGGTCTTTAAATTGTACGGAAAGGATTGCAAGAACAATCATAAGTATGATAAGAATCCATGATACAATAATCATTTTTCCTCCTCCTTTTCTTCTTTTTCAGAAAAAAATTCTTTTCCTTTATCCACTGCAGTTCTTTTTTTATCAAAGGGTACACCTGTTTTATAACCAGCACGCATCAGTGCACTTGAGCTTACAGGCGCTGTAAGGAGAATAAAGAATGCAACTACAAGACATTTTACAAACCAGTGAGGCATAAGTATACCAACGCCTAACACAGATGAAAATGCACCGAGCGTTGTTGATTTCGTGGAAGCCTGCATCCTTGTGTAGAGATCTGGAAAGCGAATCAATCCAAATGCACCAAGAAAGAGAAAAACTGCACCAAAATACAAAAGGAAATAGCCAAAAAAGGTTTCCATGTTAGAACCCCCTTTCAATAAACCGAGCAATAACCAATACACCTATAAACGCAAGAAGTCCGTAAACAAGTGCTACATCAATATAGATATACCTTTTAAAAATAAAAGCAAAGAAGACAAAAAGAGCGATTGTAATAGTAGTAAGCACATCAAGACCAATAACCCTGTTTGTGATATCGGGCCCGATAATCATTCTCAAAACAGCAAGAATTATACCTGCTGAAACGATGCCCAGATAGACCCAGTTTAGCGCACTCATCCGAAAATCACCTTCAAAAAACCTTCAAATCGCCCACATATCTCATGAGTCGCACCTTTAATCGTTCTATCCTTTACATAAATCCAGTGTACAAGAAGTTTGTCGTTTTTGACATCCATTGTTAGCGTGCCTGGAGTAAGAGTAATAGAATTTGCAAGTGCTAACTTGCCTGAATCTGTTTTTAGATCTGTGCGAACTATAACAAAGCCCGGCTTGATAGGCATACTCGGTGCGAGCACTCTATAAGCCATATCAAAGTTTGCAAGAATCACCTGCCAGAGATAATAAGGAATGTAAATAGCAAGAAACAACAATCTCTTAGGAGACAAATGTTTTAATCCTTGGATAGAAAGATAGTCATACGTACCAATTGCAACAAGTAAAGAGACAATAAGACCGACAATAAGTTCATCAGCTCTTGTTGTTGCAGTGACAAGAACCCAGGAAGCATACAGTATAATAACTGTAAAAACGTACCTGTTGAATTTACCTGCCTTTTCCATTTTTCACCACCTTCCTTTAATTCTAATAAGAATATTTTAGTAGCTTTATATATCTGAGTCAAGTGCAAGACTTCACGATAAACAATTAGTGATAAACACAAATGTAGATTTTGTCGATGATTGTTGGTAGTTTGAATAAGTAAATAAATAATACAAAATGTAAAAACTCTTCATTAACAAACGATAGTTATATTTTTACCAAAATATGTGAAAATTATCTCTTTAACTATTGACATATTTAAATATACGGATATAATATCAGTATAATGAAAAAAATAATGCAATGTATGATAATTTTAAAAAAAATGCAAATTAGAAAAATCATCAAAAAGACTTTAATTACGGAAGGAGGTGAAAACTATGGCACCTTTAGCAGCAGACATGCAACATTACCTAGAACAATTTCAGGACCTAATTAAAAAAGCAGGAGAAGCAGAACCAGGTTACGCAAAAGCTTTAATGGAATTTGTAAAGCAAGCAGAAAAACCGGGAGCACTTTCCACAAAAACAAAGGAACTTATTTCAATTGCCCTTGGTGTTACCGCACACTGCCCATTCTGTATTGCATTCCACACGAAGAACGCAATTGCAGAAGGAGCGACAAAACAGGAAATCCTCGAAGCAGGTCTTGTAGCAGGACTTATGGGAGGAGGTCCAGCAGTAGCCTACCTGAGATACCTTATTGATGCTTGCGATCAGTTTGGAGCAAAGTAATACTTTTGAGCCTCTCTTTCCGGGAGGCTCCTTACTTATTATGAATCTACTATTTTTGATTTTCGATACAACAGGTATTATAGTATAATAGAAAGCTTAAAAAAATTTGAGGAGGTGCAAAATGGAAAAATTTGATGTTGCAGTCATTGGCTCAGGTTCTGCAGGGTATGTAGCAGCAATACGAGCAGCAGATTTAGGAAAGAAAGTGGCAATCATTGAACACAGAGAAATTGGAGGGACTTGTTTAAATAGAGGTTGTATTCCTACAAAAGCTCTACTTAGATCAGCTGAAGTTTACACGCTCGAAAAAGAATCTGAAATATTTGGCGTAAAAGCAAATAATATATCTTTTGATACAAATGCAATTCAAAAACGCAAAGAAGCTGTAGTTAAAAGACTTGTATCAGGTGTAAACTTTCTTCTTAAAGCAAGGAAAGTTGTAATAAAACAAGGCAGCGGAAAATTACTTGATGAACACACAATAGAAATCAAGAATGGTGAAAACACAGAAAGAATCACTACAAAAGATATTGTTATTGCAACAGGTTCTGAACCTGCAATGATTCCTGCATTTAAAATTGATAGAAAGAATGTTTTAACAAGTGATGAAGCTTTAAATTTAACTGAGTTTCCAAAGGACATTCTTATTGTTGGTGCTGGGGCAATTGGTATAGAGTTTGGCACGTTTCTCTCTGCATTTGGCACAAAAGTAACCATTGTGGAAATGATGCCACAAGTAGTGCCTACTTTAAAAGATAAAAAGTTTGCTAATATGATAGAGAGAATGCTAAAGAAAAAAGGAATGGACATAAAAATTGGTACAAAGATTGAAAATATTGACATAAAGGAAGACAGCAAAGTTGTTTCTACTCTGAGTAATGGTGAAGCAATCCAAACAGAAAAAGTACTAGTTTCTATCGGGAGGAAGTTAAATTCAACAGACATTGGGCTTGAAGAACTGGGTATCAAAACGGAAAGAGGAAGAATACTTGTTAATGAGGAATTAAGAACAAACATTCCAAATGTCTATGCAATAGGTGATGTAGTGGGAGGACTGCTACTTGCACACAAAGCACAGAGAGAAGGTGTCGTAGTTGCTGAAGTAATTGCAGGAAAAGATACAAAAATAAATTACAGAGTTATACCATGGGCAATCTTTTCAAGTCCTGAAATTGCATCTGTTGGATTAACGGAAGAAGAGGCAAAAAGCAAAGATATTGATGTTGTTACCGGAGAGTTCCCATTTACTGCTAATGGAAAAGCAATTGCAATGAATGAAATGGATGGAGAGGAAAAAATTGTAGCAAGAAAAGATACAAAAGAGATTATAGGTGCACAAATCATTGGACCAGAAGCCTCCATTATGATTGCAGAGCTTGCACTTGCTGTTGAAAAGCATCTCACGCTGGGAGATATTGCAAATACAATTCATACGCACCCAACACTTCCTGAGATCACAATGGAAGCAGCAAAAGACGGTTTAGGTGAAGTCATACACATAATAAGGAGATAAAGATGAGCGAACTAAAATACACAGAAGAAAAGCTATGGATAAAAATTGACAGTAACATTGCAACAATAGGCATAAAGAAAGAAAAAGCAGACGAACTAAGCTCTGTTTCCTCTATCGAGCTTCCAGATGTAGGAAAGGAAGTAAACAAGGGAGATGAGGTTGTAACTATAGAAACTGCGAAATCTGTTGAGAAAATAAGATCTCCTCTTTCAGGAAAAATAGTAGAAGTGAATGTAGCTCTAAAAGATAATCCCGACAAACTCACGGAAGACCCCGCTGGCGAAGGATATCTATTCAAAATAATGGTAAAAAGCTAACTTACCAGATCCGTTCAATTGTAAATTGCAGCTTCTCTAAGAGCATAATTTAAATGTTTCAAAGGAGAGGGGAGCTGCAATTTTTTATTTTTAGTTTATACAATGAATTGAATATTTTTTATTTTCACATATAATTTTTATGAGGAGGAATTATGGACAATATAAGAAATGAAGTAACTTTATTAAAAGATGAAGTAATAAATTTGAGGCGGGATTTTCATATGCATCCTGAACTAGGATTCAAAGAAGTAAGAACTGCACAAATTGTAGAGAATTATCTCAAAGCACTTGGATTGGATGTAAAGAGTGGTGTTGCAAAAACTGGAGTCGTAGGCCTACTTAAAGGAAAAGAAAAAGGGAAAACGATTCTTATGAGAGCAGATATGGATGCACTTCCCATTGAAGAAATGAATGATATCCCTTATAAATCCGTGAACAAAGGGATAATGCATGCCTGTGGCCATGATGGGCATACTGCAATGCTTCTCGTTGCTGCCAAAGTACTTTCACATCATGTAAATGAGATCAAAGGAAATATAAAGTTTGTCTTTCAACCATCTGAAGAGAAAGATCCGGGAGGAGCAATAAAAATGATAGAAGAAAAAGTAATGGATAATCCTTCCGTAGATAAAGCATATGGACTACATCTTGCAAATATGATACCTATCGGCATGATAGGCATAAAACCTGGCATTTCCACAGCAGAAGCAGATGAATTCTCCTTAAAAGTAACGGGTAAAGGTGGACATGGAGCATACCCTCATTTTTCCATCGACCCAGTAGTCATTGCATCACATATTGTTTTAGCATTACAAACGATTGTTTCGAGAGAGATTGATCCACTTAATCCCATTGTACTCACTATTGGCAAAATACATTCAGGCAATGTATTTAACGTTATTCCAGAAAACGCAGAGCTTTTAGGAACTGTACGAACCCTTAGTAAAGATGTTGCAAAAACAATACCCGAAAAGATCGAAAGAATATCAAAAAATGTAGCAAAGGCATTCAGAGGTAATACAGAGTTAAATTATCAGTTTGGGTATCCACCATTGGTAAACAACCTGGAGGAAGCCAAATTTGTAAAGAGCATTGCTGAGTTAGTTGTGGGAAAAGGAAAAATTATTGATACAGCTATGTCAATGGGTGGAGAAGATATGGCATACTTTCTTGAAAAAGTACCTGGAGCATTCTACTGGCTCGGCTCACAAAATAAAGCAAAAGGACTAGATAAGCCTCACCATTCTGCTTATTTTAATTTTGATGAAGATGCCCTTCCCATTGGAGTTGAAATGCATACAAGAATTGCACTTAATGCATTAAAATAATTTTTTGTTATTGCCGTAATGAGCCATTGTTTAAAGATATATGATAAATTCTCAGCTTATTAAAGAGAGATTTCCTCGATATCCCAAGCATCTTAGCAGCTTTCGTTTTATTACCGTTTGCTTTTTTAATAGCTTTTATAATCATTTCCCTCTCTATCTTTGCAATAGCTTCTGGTAAAGGAATAATTTCATCTTTTGCTGGTACATCACTTTCTACTTTATTTACTAAATTTGGATTGCTCTTTTTTACTTCCTCAATAAGTTTAGGAGGTAAATGCTCTTTCATTATAAGAGGTGCAGATGTGATGATAACACCTCTTGCAATCGCGTTCTCCAACTCCCTTACATTGCCAGGCCAATCGTAGTCCATAAATATTCGCATTACTTTATCTGAAACCCCCTGGACAACTTTACTGTACTTTTTTGAGTATTTGGTAACGAAATGGTTCACTAATAAAGGTATATCTTCCTTCCTTTCACGAAGTGGCGGTATCGAGATTGTCACAACATTCAATCTGTAATACAAATCTTCTCTAAATTTGCCCTCTTTTAAAAGTTCTTCAAGATTTCTGTTTGTTGCAGCTAATATTCTTGAGTGAGACACAATCGTTTCCTTTCCTCCTACACGTTCAAATGTTTTCTCCTGAAGCACTCTGAGCAACTTTGCCTGGAGATAAAGAGTCATATCACCGATTTCATCAAGGAAAATTGTACCATTACCTGCCTGCTCAAACTTTCCAATATGCCTTGCAACAGCATCAGTGAAAGCACCCTTTTCATGGCCAAATAGTTCTGACTCGAGTAAATTTTCTGGAATTGCAGCACAGTTTACCACTATAAACGGTTTGTTTTTTCTATTACTATGTAGATATATTGCTTTTGCAACAAGCTCTTTTCCCGTACCACTTTCACCACGGATTAGTACAGTAGCATCTGAATCGGCAACAAGGCCAATAGACTTATAGACTTCTTGCATCTTGGAAGATTCTCCGACAATTTCATCCTGTCTATATCTACTACGTGATTTATTAGCTTCAAAATTAGCAGATAGTTCTTTTAACTCAATAGCTTTTTTAACTTTTATCCTAAGCTCATCAATGTCAAAAGGCTTTGTAAGATAATCATAAGCACCCTTCTTCATTGCCTTGATTGCAAGATCAGAGGTACCATAAGCAGTAAGAAAAATGACGGGGAGCTCTGGGGCAATCTCCCTGATCTTTAAGAACGCTTCCATTCCATCCATCACGGGCATCCTTACATCCAGCAGAACGCAATCTGGATAATTATTTGTGGCTGCGTCCACTGCTTTCTGACCATTATCAACAGTAATTACAGCATAGTTCTCCTCCTCCAAGACCTCTTTAAGAAGTGCCCTCACATCTTCTTCGTCGTCAGCTACTAGAATTGTATATTTTTTAAGTTTCATTCCTTATCTCCTATAGGTAGATATACATAGAACGTAGTGCCTTTCCCTCTTTCACTTTCAACATGTATTTTACCACCATGTTCTTTAACAACACGATAAGCAATGGCAAGTCCAAGCCCTGTACCCTCAGCCTTTGTTGTATAAAAAGGTACAAAGATATGTTCCAATTGCTCTTTTGTCATTCCTACACCTGTATCTCTTACTGTAATCTCCAAAAATTTATCTTTCCTCTTGCAACCAATGGTGAGTATACCCCCTTTTTCCATTGACTGTATTGCATTAATAGCAAGATTAAGAAAGAGTTCTTTACATTTTCCCTCGTCTAGCCGAATCGTTCCATCTCCACAATTATTGACGAATTCAATATTTTTATTACCTGCAAACTGTTTGCCAAGGGAAATGATTTCATCAATAAATGTTGAAACGTCTGTTTCTGTTTTTTTAAGTGGAGCAGGCTTGCCATAGCTCAACAGATCCTGAACAATTTTACTCAACCTGTCTGTCTCTCTTAGAATAGGCTTCACATATTTTTCCTCATTCCTTCCCTGTAATTTTTTTTCAAGGATCTGTGTAAATCCTTTTATCGAGGTAAGTGGATTACGTACCTCGTGTACTACCCCTGCTGTAAACATACCTAAAGTGCGCAAGGACTCATTACGTTGAGATTCTTCTATGTTCCTTTTAAGACTCTCTGCCATAACATTAATTGAATAAGCAATGTCGCCTATTTCCCCGGCAAATCTCGGAAACCTGAAATCCAGGTCTTTCTCTAATACCTTTAACCCTTTCTTGATTCTCACTATCTTACTCACAAATAGGGATGTAATAATCAATATAAAAACTGCAGATAAAATTGCAGAGTACACAGTAACTTTGTTTGCTTCTTCCCTTATTTCGTCAACGGGCTTCATAATAATGGAGTACGGCTCATCGACAAAAACATAGCCTTTAGCAATCTTCTTCGTGTTAGCAGGCTTTATCACAGTAAGCTTCCTGTCAAATTTGTATTTATCCACTCCACTATAAACAATTTTGTCGTCAATAGGTGGAATATAATAGCCAAATTCGAATTCAGGAAAATTTTTCTTGTATTTATTAAAATAATCTTCATACAAAGGTTTGAGAAATTTTGATATGTATAGTTTCTGCTTATCAATAGGAAGATGCCCAAAATCGTACTGCCAGGCAACACCCTCATACATCTTTTGGTAAGTTTCTGCCAATTGGTTTGCAGCTACTTCTATTCTCTTCATTTCCACATTAAAAATCTCTACCTTTACACTTTTTACCACCATAGAAGTAACAAAGCCCATTGATACAAAAACAAAAATTACCAGAATAGTTGTAAGCTGAAATCTTATCGATTGAAAAAATTTCCCCATATCAGACAGATAATTCCTCTGCAAGCTTGTATAATCTTGCATTTAAATGCTTTTTCTTTGTTACGGCATCTTGCACCGGGATGAGGACAATCCTATTATGTTTTATCCCAGCAACTTTGCCTTTTTCTCCTTTAAGCAAAGCATTCACAGCCTTCTCTCCTAATTCAGAAGCAAGTAGCCTATCAAAGCGACTAGGCGAACCTCCTCTTTGAATATGCCCAAGTACCGCGACTCTTGTATCTATGTCAACATATTTATGAATTTCCCTTTCAAGATCTCTCGCATGTATTGCACCTTCTGCACAAACAATAATATAGTGCATTTTTCTTTTTTTCATCCCGCATTTAATGTTGTCAACAATTTTCTCTATGCTAAGCTTAATCTCTGGAATGAGAATAATATCTGCTCCACTCGCAATACCTGCATCAATTGCAATAAAGCCTGCATGTCTTCCCATCACCTCTACAATAAATGTAAGGTTATGTGACTCTGCTGTATCTCTAATTTTATCGATTGCATCAATAGCGGTATTCACAGCGGTATCAAACCCTATTGTGTAATCCGTCCCCCACAGATCGTTATCAATAGTTGAAGCAATACCTATCGTAGGAAAACCCTTCTTGAAAAGTGCCAGGTTTCCTGTTTGAGAACCATTACCGCCAATAACAATAAGACCGTCTATACCTTCTTCTTTCATATTTTTAATAGCTTTCCATTGATTTTTCTCCTCTTTAAATGCTGTATCTCTGCTTGTTTTAAGGATCGTTCCACCTCTTTCTAAAATACCACTTACATCACGAGGAAGCATAATGTGGAAATCTTTTTCCAGTAATCCTTGATAGCCACGATAAACACCAACTATCTCTACTCCTTTTACATATCCAACTCGTACTACACTTCGTACAGCAGCATTCATTCCCGGTGCATCACCACCTGAGGTAAGCATAGCAATTCTTTTCATTTCAAAAATACCTTCAACAAATCAAGCCATTCTTTAGAAACAATTTTAGGTTTACCCGTTGCTTCCTCCAGGGGCACCGCATCAATTCTGTTACCAACTATAGCAGCCATTTTCCCAAACTCACCCTTATGTATCATATCCACTGCTTTTACTCCAGTGCGACTGCCAAGCATTCTATCAAACAAGGTAGGAGCACCTCCTCTCTGTATATGACCAATCACTGCAGAACGCGTGGGGATATCCAGTTTTTCTTTTATAAGATGCGCCACAAAATCCCCTACTCCTCTTTTCTGAAGTAATTTATGCCCAAATTGATCCACCTCACTCTCTGCTTCTAATAAAAGCTCCGCACCTTCAGAAACAACAACAAGTGCATATCCTTTCCTTTTGAAATCTTTTCTGAGATGTGCACACATTGTATCAAAATCTGGTTTTTCTTCCGGGAGTAAAACCCAATCTGCTCCACCTGCAATACCGGTAAATAACGCTACCCACCCTGCATGTCTTCCCATTACTTCAAGTACAATAATTCTTTTATGCGAGCGTGCAGTATCTCTCAACCTGCTCAAGGCATCTATAGCTACAGTAACTGATGTGTCAAATCCAAATGTATAATCCGTGCCACTGAGATCGTTATCCATTGTTTTAGGTACACCAACAATTCTTACTCCTAATTTATATAACTTTGCTGCTACACCTAGAGTGTCATCTCCACCAATTGCAACAAGTGCATCTATTTTTAGTCTTTTCAAGTTTTCAATTACACGCTTCGGACCATTCTCTATTGCAAAAGGATTTGTACGAGAGGTAAAAAGAATCGTGCCACCCCAATTTATAATTTCATCAACACTATTCAAATCAAGCGACCGTGTAAGACCGTTAAGGGGACCCTTCCATCCTTCTTCAAAACCTATCACCTTATCATTATAATCCATTGCTCTGAAGACAATGCCTCTTATTGCAGGATTCAACCCAGGGCAATCACCCCCACCTGTTAATACACCTATTCTCACATTAACCTCCTACTATTTTAATAATTAAATTCATTGCTTCATTAACAGCTTTATCACGAATTTCCCTTCTATTTCCGCTAAAGTGCTTCTCGACAATAGAAATATCTCCTTTATAAAAAACAGAAATATAAACCAAACCCACAGGTTTAGCTTCCTGAAGAGAAGGTCCTGCAACACCTGTAAACCCTACACCTATATCTGTATGAAAAAGAGAGGAAACATTCTTTGCCATATAAAATGCTGTCTCTTTACTCACTGCTCCTTTCTTCTCTAAAATATTTTTGGGCACACCCAGTATCTTCTCTTTTGCAGAATAACTGTATACTACAACACTACCCGAAAAATAATCAGAGCTTCCAGAAACATCTGTTATCCTCTTAGAGAATAACCCTCCTGTTAAAGATTCTGCAGCAGCAATAGTGAGTTGTTTTTTTTTCAATAACTTTCCTAACTCTCTTTCTAACATCCTTTCACCTGTGAAAATTTTACACGTTTTTTCATTTTATGCAAATAATCAATTTCTGTGTACTACTGTTTCTCCCAATTATAGGTTTCTTATAAAATTAAAGATAGAAAGCTTGCATAAAATTCTATTTCCGTTAAAATGTTCCTTTGAGCTATGTTTAATTTATAAGGAGGCCTGATGCAGGTAAAAACATTAAAAGGTGCATTTTTAACAGCAAGCCGCACTATTAAAAAGATATTTAAAGAAGTAATAAGAAAAACAAAGATTCTGAACGATGAGGATGGTATTCTCTATACGGATTATTCCATTTTCCTCATTCATCTTGTAAAAGAATTTGATAAAACATTTTATAAGTCATTTCCCGACGTTGCAAAGCAAATTTTCTGGAAGGAAGGGATAAAAGTAAATAAAAAATTGATCTTTCATTTCACACACATAAAAAATGATGAGAAAAAGAAACTTTCCATACTCTTCGTGCTGAAAAATGGAGATATCTTCCAAATTTCCCCTTTATCACTTATGAGCTTTTGCGAATATACAAACCTTATAACAGAGGATAAAGGAATCAATTATTTTTTCCCCACAATATTTCTCAAGAGACTCTCAGGGAGTCCTACAAAAAACGAAGTTGATACACGCGCTAAACTTTCGCTTGTAGCACAGATTAACGATTTAGACACAGATGAAATAGATGCAAACGAGCTAACTTTTTCACCTATCCAGGACTTTGATACAGATTGGATAGGGGAACTATCAAGAGCATTAAAAGCAATCGATATGCGTCTTGAAAGAATCGAGAAGGAGCTGAAGAAACGAAATGATAAAAATGCTTAAAAAAACTATATTAACTGCGGTACTAATGTGCTTTTTATTTGCATCTTTTGCCTATTTGCAACCGCGTGCAAAAGTTTCCTTAGAAACATTCGCAGCAATTGCAACCACTAAAAAAGATACAACAGAGCATAAAACGAGTCATAAAAATGCAGATAAGCATTTGCAGAGTATACCTGTAAATATTGATGTGAATGGGAAAAGTTATACTGCCTACACAACAGCGCAGACTGTTAGTGCCTTGCTTAAAGATCAGAATATTAAAGTTGACAGTAGTGACTATGTCAATGTATCATTAAAAAGCAACATCCATCCGTATCAATACATCATAATAAAGCATTACAAAGCAATAACTAAAAAGATAAATATTCCTATTTCATTCAGTACAATTTACATAAAGAATCGGCTGCTTGAAAAGGGTAAAGTCGTAATGTTAAGAAAAGGAAGAGATGGCATATTAGAAAAAGAGTTCCGCGTTGTCTATCTTGCTGGCAAAAAAGTAAGTAATAAGTTAATCAGAGAGACTGTGGTAAAACCTGCAGTTTCACAAGAATATACAGTGGGAGAGGCTACTTTTAACGGCGAATATTTAAAAAAATTCACTATGCTTGCTACAGCTTATTCCCCACGTGTTTCAGAGACAGATACAAATCCATGGGTTACTGCAACAGGAATGAGAAGCAGCATTGGAGTTATCGCAGTAGACCCAAAAGTTATTCCTCTGGGAAGTTTATTATATGTAAAAGGCTACGGTTATGCTGTTGCAGGAGATACAGGTGGTGCAATTAAAGATAATAGAATCGACGTATTCTTTTATTCAACAGAAGATGCATTAAAATGGGGCAGAAGAACAGTTACTGTATATCTGCTACCCGGCAAATGGAAATTTCCAAGCAAATTAAATTACTGATAAAAAAGTATGCTATTTATCCTTCTAAACAATTAGGGCAGAACTTTCTTGTTAGCTCTGATGCACTTCGTTTTATTCAAGATACAGTGAACCCCGCAATTAACAAAACATACATTGAAATTGGTGCAGGGTTTCTTTTTTGCACAATGCTTATTGCAGAAAAAGCAAAAGAAGTCATCGCAATAGAAAAAGACAGGCGGTTTGTTCCTTATTATAATGAAATAATACATCCGGGCATTAAAATTATAATAGGCGATGCATTAAAAATGGATTTTTCGAAGTATGGAAAAGCAGAAGTTTTCGGCAATATTCCCTATAACATATCTTCTCCCCTTATTTTAAAGCTTGCCGATACAAATACTGTGAAAAGGATCGTTTTGTTGCTTCAGAAAGAATTTGCCAGAAGAATTCTCGCAGGGCCTAACAACAAGGATTATGGTGCTATTACTGCCTTCACGGATTTTTTCTTTGAGAAGAAATTCTTAAAGACACTTCCTCCACACTTTTTTTATCCTATGCCTTCTGTAAGTTCCACTGTTATTGAATTAAAAAGAAAAGAAGTTCTTCCAGATGTAAGCCAGAGTGTCTTATTTCATATTATAAGAGATGCATTTTTGCAGAGAAGAAAAACTCTGCTTAACGCGTTAAAAAAAGATTTTAATACAGTACAATTAGAAAAGGCATTCGCAAATGCAGGGCTTCCTTTGAACATACGTGGAGAGTCTCTTTCTCTTGACGATTTCATCTGCATCGCTAAATATCTTGAGAAACATTTTCAATAAATCTTCCTAATTTTTTGAACAAAAAATCCTTGCAATGCCATAGAAAATTTCAATAGGAGACACAAGAAAATAACAAAAAAGTAGTCATCATACATAATATATCAGGCTATGAAGAAACATATCTTTAATTATACATTGCGAGGAACGAAATAACGTAGCGAAACAATTCCAGCTCCAGCTTTAACTTCATTTAACACTTACAGTGTCAAAAAACTAAAAAAGGATAAAGACAACCCAAAGAAAACACAGTTGGAATAAAGGAAAATTTTTATAATCCATACTTACACATTTATAGTAATAAAAAACACCTAAGGGCGCTTTTTTTGCTTTAAAAAGCGCCTTGTTTTTCATGTTTTACTAATTACACTTTCTCAGCAAGAATCTCAGAAAAATTAGGGGCAGAATGACTATGCAAAAAGTCTTCCTTATCCCTTACACGTTCTTCAAAACTTGCATCTTCCTTCTCATAAAATATACCAATAGGAATTTTAGAATTCCATTCAAGAGATTTATTCAACGCAGTTCTAAAATCATCAGGGATATAATCTGTATCTTCCAATTTATATACTCTCTCTTTGTAATAACTGTATGTATTATTAAATGTTACGCAAGGTTGTAGTACATCAACAATAGAAAAACCTTTATGAGAAATAGCTTTTTCAAAAAGATACTCAAGATGTTTTGGCTCACCAGCAAAACCCCTTGCAACAAATGTTGCACGTGAGATAAGCATAAGGCTTATGGGATTTATAGGATTTTCAGGGTTTCCAAATGGTGTTGAACGTCCTTTAAAACCTCGGGGCGAAGTTGGGGTAAACTGTCCTGTAGTGAGTCCATACACACTATTATCATGGATAATCATTGTAATATCTGTATTTCTACGTGCTGCCTGTATAATATGGTTCATCCCTTCTGCATATACGTCGCCATCACCTGCAAATCCCACAACTGTGAGAGAAGGATTAGCAATTTTTATACCAGTTGCAAGTGGAGGCACTCTACCATGTATCGGGTGAAAGGAATTTAAATCATAATAATTTGTAATGTATCCATGACAGCCAATACCTGAGATAAGTACAATATTTTCTTTTTTCAATTTACCATTTTCAATATCTCTTTCCACAATATTCTTAAATGCATTATATATTGCATAATTACCGCACCCAGGGCACCACTGAATCTTTTTATTCGTTCCTATATTCATTTTAATGCCTCCTTTATTCTACTGCGTAGTGAAAATGGATCAAACGGCCTTCCATCATAACGAAGAACTTGATTCTCAATTTTTGTTCCCGTTTTCTCTCTTATAAGACGTGCAAGCTGAGCCGTAGAATTTTGCTCAATATCTATGATATTGTCTGCTGTATCAAAAACATTTTTTACTTTTTCTACCGGAAATGGGTCCAATGTAATAATCTGCATGTACTTTACCGGTAACTCTTGTATTGCCTCAATAATTGCTCCCTTAGGGGAACCAAATGAAACAATAAGATTATTTGCATCAGCATTGCCATAAATGTTAACCGTCCGCTCGGATAAAAAATCCCTGTTTATCGTTTCCTGTTTTTTTAATCGTTTATTTCTCATCTTTACCACGTTTTGAGGCAAGCTCGAAGAATAACCTTCTTCCGTATGCTCTGTAGAATTTGTATGGTTTACAATGCCTCTCGTTCCCGGAGGGGCAAATGGAGAAATACCGTCTTTTGTGTCAAGATAGCGTTCGTATTTACCATCACCTTGAAAACACTTTATAGGAAGTTTAAACCGCGTATTAAAAGGAATATTTGCAGTTTTGCTGCTTTCCGAAATATGTTTGTCGGAAAGGATAAAAACAGGCGTTTGATAACGCCATGCATATTGAAAAGCTTTTGCGGCAAGTGCAAAGCACTCATCAATTGTTCCTGGTGCGAGTACAATACGTGGAAATTCTCCGTGCCCTGCATGCAATACCTCATTCAAATCGCTCTGCTCAGTATATGTGGGCACACCTGTTGTAGGACCTGCACGTTGCGCATCGAGGATCACAACGGGTATTTCTGTGCCACCAGCAAGGCTGATCGCTTCAGACATCAAGTCAATACCAGGACCAGATGTACCTGCCATAGCTGGAACACCTGCATAGGCAGCACCAATTGCCATCATAATTGCAGAGATCTCATCTTCTGTATGAATAGCAGCAATGGATAATCTCCTTGCATTGCGTGCCAGGAAGTGTAAAACAGAGCTTGCAGGAGTAATAGGATAAGCTGTATAGACTTTCATACCTGCATGTACAGCACCTAATGCAATGAGTTCGTTTCCCGTAATAATGGGATAAGGTGGTTTTTCCCCATATGTAAGAGATATTTTGGATAAATTCTTTTTCTTTGCAAATTCAAAGCCAGAACGTGCAAGCTCTATATTCTTCGGCGCTTTTTCCTTAAACTCCGTTTTCAATACCTCTTCAACAAGAGTAAATGGAACATTTGTTACATAACTTATCACACCAAGCACAATGGAAGGCTTCATTACAGAGATGCCTTTGTGTTCCTTTATCATTCTTGAAAATGGTATATTTAAACCTTCCTCCCCATCAAGAATTACTGTGCCATTTTTTTTGAGCTTATCTTTATAGCGCTCAAAGATGTCATTATGAAAAGAAAACATAATGTCTTCCTTCCCAGATTGAGAAAAAATTTCTTTCTTCGAGATGCGAATCTCACTGTAATCCTGCCCACCACGAATTGTAGAGATGTAATCATCCATAATAAACACATAATAACCAAATCTGTTAAATAATTTACCAATGGCAAGTGCCCCATGCTTAACTCCTTCACCTGCCTGACCACCTAAAAAAATCGTTAGTTCCATACATACCTCCTTGCTTTATTTTATTATCTGTAACTTTCTAAGGAAATTGTATTTCCCAATCTTTCACTTTCTTGAGTGATGCATAATCTGTAAGATCCGCCGACATTGGAGTAACAGCAATAAAATTCCCTTTTATAGCATCGTTTTCCGTATCCTTCTCATCATCACTCACAACTTTCCCCCCAATCCAATAAAACGTTTTTCCAAAAGGATCTTTCCCTACAAGCACACGATCCTTATACGTTCTTATACCTTGTTTTACAAATCTGACACCTTTTATCTCTTTCTCGTCAACATTTGGTATGTTGATATTAAAATAAATCCTGTTATTAATCCTTTCTTCTAACATTTTCTTAGCAAATAAGTAGGTAAATCTACTCGCTATATCGAAATTAAAATCTTTATATGCATTCAAAGATACAGCAATGGATGGAATACCATTCAGTGCACCCTCTCTTGCCCCTGCAACTGTACCGGAATAGATTGCATCACTTCCAATGTTTGGTCCTTCGTTTATTCCTGATACGACAAGGTTTACTTTACCTTTCACTAATACATCCAGAGCAAGTAATACACAATCAGCAGGAGTTCCTGATACCCTTAGAGCTTTTTTTTCCCCAACATTCAAGGGATACTCATCTATCCGCAGTGGCTTATGCAGAGTCATTGCATGGCTTCCCGCACTTTGTGGCGTTCTTGGGGCAACAATATAAACATCTCCTAATTTTGCAACGGCCTTTGCAAGGTACTTGATACCATTCGATTCAATACCATCATCATTTGTTACTATTATTTTCATACACACCTCTCATTTTATTTATTCCAACGATAATGATATACTTTAATTAAATTTTTTGCAAGGAGGAAAATATGAAAACCGTGAAAGAAACTTTGTATGAACTCAAAATGTTCTCTGAGCTTGTTGTAACGCTTGGTTATGCAGCAATTTTGCAGAATGATGTGGATCTTGCAGTGGAAGCAACACATATAAAAGACAAAATTCGCTCTTTAAGCTACGATATGCGAATTTCAACAATATACGCAGCTAAAACGGCAAGAAACAGTCATGTAGAAATCCCCCAGCTTGCTTCACTTTTACAGGTAGGTGTTGCTGCTAAAGAAATAAGTGATGGAATAGACGATCTTGTAGATATTGTAATAAGAGGTGGGGGAGCTCATCCAATCTTACGTTCTGTATATGGAATGGAAGGATACATTTTGTGGATAAAAATCAAAAAGGGAAGTAAAGCAATAGGAAAAACACTTAAATCATTGAACATTGGAAAATTGGAAATAATTCCCCTTTTCATAAAAAGAAACAACGAATATTTACTTGAAGAAATAAGTAAAATTGCACTCAAGGAAGGAGATATTGTTTTACTGAGAGGCAGTGAAGAAAAAAGTACGCAGGCAAAAGCACTATTCCAATAAAAGTACCTTTCAAGAGTCGCTCAAAAGTATATTAAAGCAATCACTTCTTATTCTCTTTGTTTCGGTAATTGGTGAAGGGATTACAGGCTTTATTCTTACAGGGATGAAAAGTAAACTCGCAGCATTACCAGGTTTGCTCGTATTGGTGCCGGCTCTGACAGATCTGAGAGGAAATGTAGGAGCTGCATTCGGAGAACGACTCAGTACAATGCTCCACTTAGGTATTGTAAAACCTGTTATAAAAGTAACAAACATTATAAAGCACAATATCCTTGCATCTTTGACACTTACTATTATTATGGCGTTTATAATAGGTGTTATTGCGCCTTACGTATGCAGATTATTTCACATAACAAGTATCGGCATGCTACGCTTGAGTATGATTTCTACATCAGCTGGCATTGTTTCATCTGTCACTCTTCTTCCTGTTGTATTTGTTCTCGTATTTCTTGCATTCTCACACCACATTGACCCCGATAACATTATAGCACCAATGCTCCCTGTAATAGGAGACATTGTTACAATTTCAGCAATATTCCTAAGTACTATTCTGGTTACAAAGCTCCTACCAATAAGTAGTATTAGCCTCATATTCCTTGCTGCATTTCCATTCCTAAACGGATTTACAAGAAAGAGGAATAAGCTTCCCAAAAGATATCGTTACACTGCAATAATAAAACAAAGCGTCCCTATATTACTTATCTGTCTTACAATAGGTATTACTTCAGGAATATTCCTACAAAGTGCCGAAAAAACATTTTCTATATATCCTGCTTTACTCTCGCTTGTACCCCAAGTTATTGCACAAGGAGGATCAATTGGAGGTATTGTTGGTTCACGTGTATCCACAGCATTATACTTAGGTAGTATAAAACCGTTCCAATTCAATGAAGAGTTAAGAAAAAACTTTACAGCAGGAATACTAATGGGCTTAGCAGTTGCTCCATTCGTAGCAATTATTTCAATTATATCTTCTCTTATTGCCAAAGCTGCTGCACCTTCATTTATTGAGGTATTTATTGTTTCTTTTCTCTCACTGTTTATTCTTGCTTTTCTTATGTCAGTAATCGCAATACTGCTTGCATTCTTTTCCTTTAGAAATGGTATAGATCCAAGCAATGTCGTCATACCACTCATAACAAGCATAGGAGACATAACTGGCATTATTGTATTACTTATTATGATAAGAATATTTATCCTTTAACACATTATACTATCACAACCTGCATGAAGGATCCATTAAAATACACTGTACTTATCCTCCCTCAAACGGATTTCGTTTACCTATGTCAGCGGAAGGAGCTTTTATTGGCGGTATTTTAATAGCTCTATTTCTTATTTGCTCATTGACAAAATTTGTATCTCCTCTACGTATTTTCGGTATCTCTACTATAGGCTGAGCTTTTTCTACAGTAAACATTTTCGGCATAAGATAATAATTCCACACCAAAAACAATGCTACTAAAACGATTATGGTATACCAAGTGCTCCTGGAAATAATTGGTTTCTTTCTTATTTTTCTTTTCTTCATTTTCTTCTTTTTAGAAATTTGTATTTTCATATTTTTTATGCCTCACTTTCTCTCCGAAAGATAAATTTCCCCTGTAATATTTGCATTATATGTACTTGTATTTGAGCCAACATTTTTTCCATATACTACTCTTGGCTGTTTCTTTGCTTTAGTAATAGAAAGAGAATTTATCCGGACAATTTGCGGGAACTTATACAGGTGAATAAGAAAATATCTTACATTGTCCAATTTTTCAGACGTAAAACCTAATGTAAACTGTACAGTGTTGCCTTTATTATGTGACAAGGGAAATGAGAGAGACGTATATGTCACTCCACACAACTTGCCCATTACAAGAAATTCCTCGCCAAATATAAAATCATTCCTTTTAACGGGGAGTATCCCTTGCAGTTTTGCAATTCGGGAAGACATAAGATTATCTTCTTCAACAAGAAACTTTTCCCTACTATGTGCGAGCGTAAGCAAGGCAAGTTTCTGCTGCTGCTTTGATATCTCTTTATTCAGTGCTGTTATCTGTGCAAACTGGGGCTTCACCAGATACCAATAAAAAGCAAGTACTATAATGAGGTATAGTACTATTGTTATGATCAATTTAGACTTGTTGTTGTTCAAATTTGCAGTATTCATTTTTTCATCCCCTTCCACTGGAAGGATATGGTAAATGTAGCATTGTTAGACTTACCCTGGGTGGACTTCTTTTCCAAAGGAATTGAATAGTTCTCTAATTTTATATTTGCAAAGTCTTTATTACTCGAGAGAGCATTGAAAGTCCATGCAAGTTTTTGGAAAGTAGGAGTATATCCTGTTATCCTAACTAATCCGGTTTTTCTATTTACGTCAATTGATTTAAGAACAGCTTCCTTCGGCATCGATTTAGCAATTTCATCAATCAAATCATTCCAAACAGTCTGTTTCTTTGTAAGAGAAGTAATAGTTGTTTCATAATAGAAAAGTTCATTCCCTATAGCATTACGCTTATTCAATAAATTTTGAACACTTTTCAATGCATTGATTTGAGTATTCAATTTATAAAGTTGATTTTTCTTCTGTACTTCCAAAGAAATATTTCTTAAATAAACACCTACAAGCAAAGCGCCAATAACAAAACCTACAATAATAGCTTGTTTTTCCTGCTTAGAAATTCTCCTTTTCTTTTTTCTTCCGGGTAGTAAATTAATATCTATTATTTCATCCATTTCTTATCCCCTTCTTATAGTCAAACAATTTTTTCTTCTGCTGATTCTTTTTTCTTGCTTTCAATATAGTTTCAATATGATGCTCACGCAATGCAAGACCTGCAACAACAGAAAATGAGGGAGCCATCTCATATAAGTACTCCTTTGTAAATAAGTTTGGATTGAACCGTACAATGTTTGAGAGTAACCTATTTATCCTTGTAACAAAACTCGTATTCTTCTCAAAGTAATTATCTATACCTTTTAAGTTCGCACTGCCTCCTTCTATAAGAATTATCGTTTCCATAGCTTTGCCTTCATTGAATTTTTTAAAATAGTAATCTATTGATCTGCTAACCTCAAGTAGCAAACTATCCAAAAGAGGTAATATAGCTTGAGCTGGTACATTCTCTTTATCAGCTAAATCCAATTGCTTTCTTTTAATTTCTTCAGCTTCTTTAAAATTCTTGTTCGTAAATTGCGCTATAGCCTCAGTGAACTTTTTACCTCCCATAGGAAGCGTCCTGAAAAAATTCACCATTCCCTTATTAACCATACTTATAGATGTATAAGTATATCCTATGTTGACTACGGCGAGCAACATATCAGAATTGAAATTAAAATCAGTCATAAATCGTAAGACCCTTAACTTTGAAAACGGCTCAACTTCTATAGCAACAGGTTTAAGGTTAGCAGCTTTCAATGCGTCTGCAATTGACTCTACTGCATCCAGAGGTGCAGCAACAACTAGCAGATTTAATTTATCAGAAGTTCCGTCATTAGAGCTTACACTATTAAGTATCTTATAATCAAATGTTGCTTGGTCAACGGGAAAAGGTAAAAATTTCTCCATTTCCCATTTAACCGCTTCGCTTAGTTCATCTTCAGGAAGTTCCTCCATCAATACCTCTTTTACTATAGCTAGTTGTCCAGGAAGTGCAGCAACAATTCTATTGCCTACAAAAGAATGAAATTGAAGGAGTTCTTTTATAACATTGCCGACTTCTTTAGAATCAGCAATCCTACCTTCTTTCATTGCACCTTCAGTCATAGGAAGTATTCCAAAGTTAACAAGAGACAGGTCTTTCCCTGTTTGCTTAAACTGAGCCAGCTTTATATAACCAGAACCAAGATCTATTCCAATTACCGGAGTATTATTTTTGCTTTTAAAAAATGCACCCATATTCACCTCCCTCTTTTTAACATTCTAAACATAAAAACTCCTTACTTTAATATAACCAAATTTAGCAATTTATCAAATCCTAAAAAAATTCACATAAAGATTCAGAATTGCGTAACCATATAAAAGCACAGTGTACCCAGAGATTGCAAGAAAAGGAGCAAAAGGGATTGCCTCTTTACTTTTCTTCCGCATAAAAATCATAGCAGTTACTCCTCCGATGGCTCCAAACAAAAAAGAAAGGACTAATGCGACAATAGAAAATTTTAACCCCAAAAATGCACCAATCATACAACCTAAAGTCGCATCTCCTTGCCCCATTCCTCTTCCACGTGTAATAAGTATTATTAAAGTAAAAAATCCTCCCATAAGAAGCAACCCATATAAAGAGCTCAGAAATATTGTTTTGCCCCGTACAAGTGAAAAGATCAGCCCAGTTATTGCTCCGGGAATGACAATAATGTCAGGAATAACACCATCGAAGATATCAGTAAAAGTCACCGCAATGAGTAAACTTGAGAACGTAAGATATTCAAAAAATTCGAGCGACCAGCCATACTTCCAGCCAATTCCCATAAAAGCAATGCCTGTAATTGCTTCAATGATAGGATACCTTGGTGAAATTTTACTTCCGCAGTAGCGACACTTACCATGAAGCATAATATAGCTAAAGATAGGTATCATATCATACCATTTTAAAGGATGATTGCATATAGGACAATGCGAAGCAGGATAAATAATAGATTCCTCTCTGGGTAAACGATATATAACAACATTAAGGAAACTCCCTACAATTGTTCCTAAAACAAAATTAAAAACCCAAAAAAGAATCTTACTTAATAATAGCATAAACATATTGTATTAGTTTATAGTATTAATGCAAACGCACATGGTTTAGGAACAAGTCAATCATTCAAGGGTAGGGAGTTAGGCACAGTAATGCTTTGAAATTTTGCAATAGCAAAGCGATCGGTCATAGATGAAAGATAATCGCATATTACTTGTAGCTTTTCATTCTTATAAGTTTTAATGTATTCTAATGGATCCTTTGCTCTAAGAACAACAGGATGGTGAAGAAGGTAACCTCTTAATTCTTCCGGATGATCGTAATAATAATCAAAGAGATACCCCATTAATTTAAATACTTTCTTCTCTTCTTTCTTGGGTGCTGACCCTATATATACATTCTTTGCAAGAAAATTCTTTAATTCATCCATTGCATCTTCCACTTGCTTGCTCATAAGAATTTCTTCTTTGCTTGAATGAATCACATTAAGAATCATTGTAGATAGCCTCTTTGAATTTGATTTTCCTAATACATTTTGTACATTCAGAGGCAAATCTTTCTCCTGAACAATACGAGCTCTTATTGCATCATCCATATCATGATGTACATAAGCAATACGATCAGAAATGCGCACAACCTGCCCTTCTAAAGTTTCTGGCAAATCGGTACTTTTCAACTCGGACAGGTCTGCAAGACCCTTGCTATGCTTTAATATACCATTTCTTACTTCATATGTGAGATTTAATCCAAAAACTGTTTCACCATTTGACTTTGTTCTTCTTTCAAGTATATCAACAACCCGTAAACTCTGTTCTGGATGAAAAAAATGCATATTCTTGTCGTGTTCTTTGCATTTTTTGTTGAGAATTGCTTCGCCTGCATGTCCAAATGGAGAATGCCCAAGATCATGTCCCAACGCAATTGCCTCTGTTAGATCAGGGTTTAAGTGTAGTGCACGTGAAATGGACCGGCTGATTGCCATTACTTCAAGTGTATGTGTAAGACGGTTTCTGTAATGATCACCTGCAGGGGCTATAAATACCTGTGTTTTATACTGCAATCTTCTAAATGCTTTTGAATAAAGAATCCTATCAACATCTCTTTGGAACTCCGTACGGTACGGATCTTTTACTTCAGGAGTTGCTCTCCCTTTTGAACGTTTGCTTAGCATTGCAAAAGGCGAGAGCAACTTTTCTTCCAACTTTTCGTATTCTTCTCTTAGCACTTTATTTCTTATCGAGTTTCTCTTTCTTTTATAGCAACCTGCGCCGCAGAAAGGCGTGCAATTGGTACTCTAAAAGGCGAGCAACTTACATAGTCCAACCCTGCGTAATGAAAAAATTCAATGGATGCAGGGTCTCCACCATGCTCTCCGCAGATGCCAATTTCAAGACGCCTATTTGTTTTTCTCCCAAGTACAACACCTATTCTAACAAGCTTACCTACACCATCCTTATCTATAGTGATAAAAGGCTCGGAGGGCAATATATGCATTCTAAGGTAAGCAGGCAAGAATGTAGCTTCGGCATCATCTCTACTATATGCAAATGTAGCTTGAGTAAGATCGTTTGTACCAAATGAGAAGAAGTCTGCATATTGTGCAATCTGATCAGCAGTTAAAGCAGCGCGTGGTACTTCTACCATTGTACCTACTTGATAATCCAATGTTGTATTTTCTCTCTTAAAAATATCTTTTATCACAGAAATAACCTTTTCTCTAAGGAACTTCATTTCATTAACATGTCCAATGAGAGGAAGCATTATCTTCGGCCTCGGATCATGCCCTTCTTTTTTTAGTTGAACTGCAGCTTCCATTATTGCATTTACCTGCATCTCGTATATTTCCGGATAGATGATGCCTACCCTACAACCTCTAAATCCAATCATCGGATTAAATTCAGAAAGTTCCTTGGACCTTTTAAGCTGTCTCTCCTTCTTGCTGAGAAGTTCTGAATTGTTGCCTTCTTCCTTGAGTTCTGTAATCTCCTTTTCAAGTCTCTCCTTTTGAGGTAGAAATTCATGAAGTGGAGGATCAAGCAATCTTATAATAACTGGCAAGCCATCCATTGCATCCAAAATGTTGTAAAAATCCTTCTTTTGCATATCTTTCAATTGATTAAGCAAAGCAACTCTTTCTTCCTTTGTCTCCGCAATAATCATATCCTGCATAATAGGAAGTCTCTCTGGATTTAAAAACATTCTTTCTGTTCTGCAAAGTCCTATACCCTCAGCTCCATAACCTCTTGCCCTTGCTGCTTCTTCAGGTGTATTTGCATTAGCTCTTACACCGAGTTCACGTAGCTCATCTGCATAAGCAAGTAACTTTTTAAGATCAGGATTAAGCCCAGGCTCTACCATAGGTACCTCGCCTATTATAACGTCGCCTGTCGAACCATCTATTGTAATAATGTCATTTTCCTTTACTTCAATGTCATTAACATTAAATTTCTTATTCTCAAGATCAAGTTTTATGCTCTCGGCACCGACAATACACGGTTTGCCCATTCCTCTCGCTACAACTGCTGCATGCGCAGTCATACCACCACGTGTCGTAAGAATGCCGGCAGAATAAGCCATACCCTCAATATCCTCCGGAGTTGTCTCTGGCCTAACAAGGATAACTGCTTCTTTTTTCTTGCCTCTATCCGCAGCTTCTTTTACATCGAATACGACTTTTCCACTTGCAGCACCTGGAGATGCAGGAAGCCCCTGTGCAATCGATTTAACATCTATAGATGGATCAATCATCTTATGAAGTAATTGGTCAACTTGAGTGGGAGTCATACGCATTACAGCTTCTTCCTTTGTAATAAGCCCTTCATCTACCATATCAACAGCAACTTTTACCGCTGCTTGTGCAGTCCTTTTAGCTGTTCTTGTTTGAAGCATATAAAGCTTGCCCTTTTCAACGGTAAACTCCATATCTTGCATATCTTTGAAATGCCTCTCTAATTTATCAGCTACTTCTTTTAGCTGACTAAAAGCTACTGGAAGTTCTTCTGACATTTTACCAATAGGCTGAGGTGTCCTTATCCCCGCTACAACATCTTCTCCCTGTGCATTAACGAGATATTCGCCATAAAGTTTTTTCTCACCAGTGGAAGGACTTCGTGTAAATGCAACACCTGTTGCAGAATCATTACCCATATTCCCAAATACCATCATCACAACACTTACTGCAGTACCCAAATCATTACTTATCTTATTGATCTCTCTATAAGAGATAGCTCGTGGATTATTCCATGATTTAAATACAGCTTCAATAGCTATGTTGAGTTGAATCATCGGATCTTGAGGAAAATTCTCTCCAGTTTTCTCTGCATAGATAACTTTGTACTCATTAATGATACTTTTCAGCATCTCAGGTGTGAGCTCTGTATCACTTTTCAATCCATTTTGATCCTTGTATTTGTTCAATATTTTTTCAAATTCCTCATGCGGAATACCCATTGCAACATTACCAAACATCTGAATAAATCTTCTATAGCTATCATATGCAAATCTCTCGTTGCTGGTAAGTTCTCTCAAACCCTCAACAGTCTCATCGTTTAGGCCAAGATTTAGGATTGTATCCATCATACCTGGCATAGAAATAGCAGCACCTGATCTTACGGAGACAAGCAGAGGGTTTACTTTATCTCCAAACTTTTTACCTGTTTTCTCCTCAAGTCCGTGGAGATGCTCTAATATTTCTTGTTTCAATGCTTCACTCAGTTCTTTAGTCTCTTGATATTCTTTGCAAGCTTCTGTAGTAATAGTAAAACCTGGAGGGACAGGAAGCCCGATTCTCGTCATCTCTGCAAGCCCTGCTCCTTTCCCACCGAGAAGGCTTCTCATAGTTTCATTGCCTTCTTCAAAATCGTAAACTCTTTTTATCGCCATACTCAACCTCCTAATTTAATTTACCTTAATTATATACGCAGTTACAATAAAATCAAATGTTTTAGGCACTTTTATCCTTTTCAATAACAATACGGGAAAAATCAGCAAATGCTGAGAACAACTCTTCTAAATTCACCAATAAAGCAAGCCTATTGTTCCTAACTTTTTCATCATTATCCATAACTAAGACTTTATCAAAGAACTTAGAAATAATAGGAGAAAAGTGATAGAATAAGTTTACAATCTCTTCATAGTTCATTTTATTTAGTCTTTCATCTGTCTTTGTATAAATGTTTTGAAGAGTGTCAAAAAGCACTTCCTCTTCTTTTTCAAAAAGAAGGTTCTTATCTACCTTTTCCAAGTTGAACCTTGCTTTTACGAGAATATTTTTTACTCTTTTGTTGGATAATACTATTGTTTCAAGCTCTTCATCGTGCAGATGCTTCATTATCGTTGAAGCTCGCTTAGGATATGTAGGTACCAAATCAAGTGGAAGTGCTACGACGGCATTTACTACATCGTATCGAATTCCTTTTTCCTTCAGCATACTGCTTGCCCTTTCTTTTAAAAAAGTCATAACATTCTTTAATACTATGTCAGGTTGTTTGACTCCATATACATTAATTGACTCCTTAATAATATCAGTTATAGGAAAGGAGCTACTATTAATGGAAAAAAGCAATTGCAAAACACTATTTCCAATTCTTCTTAATCCGTATGGATCTTTAGATCCGGAAACATCAAGACCGATGATAAAACCTCCAATCAAAGTATCCACCTTATCTATTAGAGAGAGGCAAGTACCAATTAGAGTTCTGGGAAGTTTGTCACCTGAAAATCTTGGAAGATACTGCTCCTTAATAGCTATATATGTCTCTTTCTTCTCGCCTTGAAGTGCAGCATATATACTGCCCATTTCTCCTTGAAGAGCAGGAAATTCCTTTACGACATTTGTTAGGAGATCTGCTTTGGATAGAAAAGCGCTTCTCGACAACGCTTTGTGCTGATCTGCATCTACATTAATTCTTTGAGAAAGGTAGTTGGACAATTTTAGCAATCGCTCTATTTTTTCTTTTAACGTACCTAGTCCTTTAATAAATATAACACCGGAGAGTTTACCGACGAGATTCTCAAGTGGAATCTTTTTATCCTCCTCAAAGAAAAATTTTCCATCCAGCAAACGCGCTTTAGCTACTTTCTCATATCCCTCTTTTACATTTTCGATAAAGTCAGAACAACCGTTCCTCACACCAATAAAATAAGGAAGCAATTTGCTATTTTTATCAGCTACAGGAAAAGACTTTAAATGGTTCTGTATAACGCTCTCTATAATGCATTGCGGTATGGTAAAATTTTCTTTATCTATTTTTGCAAGAAATGGGGTAGGATACTCAGTAAGGTTTGTTACTTCCTCTAATAAACCATTCGTATATTGAGGTATACCGTTAACCCTTGCAGCAATTTTGTAAGACTCTTTTTCAATAAGTTTTTTTCTATCATCATAAGAAAGTACTACATAATTCTCTTTGAGTTTTTTAAAATAGTCTGTAGGATCCTCTACTTTAATAGGTTTTAATTGACTCACTCTGAGTCCATATGTAACATTGCTTGCTTCCACTCCTGCATAGGAAAACTTTACTATATTTTTACCGAACAGAGATAGGATTGAACGAATTGGGCGAATGAATTTTATATCTTTGCTCACCCAATGCATAGGCTTTGGAAAATGCAGAGATTTAATAACGATAGGAGCGAACAACTTCAAAATATCTTCTGCTTTTCTACCTTTCGTTATTTTCTTTGCAAATATATACTTGCCTCTCTTTAATTCTTTTACAAAAATATCTTCTTCTCTTACTTTTGCCGAAGCTGCAAACCTTTTAAATGAAATAAGATATGTGCCATCATCTCCTATTGCAATAGATACAGGAGGACCCTTTATTTCTTCCTCTTTATCCGGCTCTATTTCACTGAGGCCTTTTATATAGAGCACTAGCCTCCTCGGCGTACCGAAAGTGTAAATTTCTTCAAAGGCCAGAGAATATTTAGACAGTTCTTTTCCTGCATTGCATTTTAGTTCATAAGTTGCTTTATTTACAAGACGTGCAGGAATTTCTTCTGTGTATATTTCAAGCAAATAGTCTTTCACTGTTCTCCTCCTATTACGATGTGTGCAGCAAGACTTGCCATTCTTCGTATCCGTGCAATGAGCTGCACTCTTTCAGCAATGCTTATCGCTCCTCTTGCATCTAATAAATTGAATGTATGAGAGCATTTCAACAAATACTGATATCCTGGATACAAAATGCCTTTTTTTAAGCTTCTTGTACCTTCTTCCTCATATATATCAAATAACTCAAAGAGTTTGGCAAAATTGCTTTCATCAAATGCATAGATACACTCCTCACGTTCCACCTCTTTTCTTAGGTCCCCATATGTGTACGTATCATCCCACTGAATATCAAATACACTGTCCTTTTTTTGTATAAACATAGCAAGCCTTTCCATACCATAAGTAATTTCTACCGCAATAGGATCAAGTTCGATACCTGCTGCCTGTTGAAAATATGTGAACTGCGTAATCTCCAATCCGTCCAGCCTCACTTCCCAGCCAATACCTTGAGCGCCTAATACTGCCGTTTCCCAATTATCCTCAATGAATTTTACCTCGTGACGAGCAAGTTTCAAGCCTAATGCTTTCAAACTACTCAGATAAGTTTCTTGAATATCCTTCGGTGGTGGCTTTATAATAACCTGCATTTGATGGTGCATATACAGTCTGTTTGGGTTTTCTCCGTAACGCCCGTCGGCAGGTCTTCTTGATGGTTGAAGGTACGCAACAGCCCAGGGTTTCCTTCCCAATACCTTAAGAAATGTATATGGGCTCAATGTACCTGCACCAATCTGTTCGTCAAACGGTGGCACAATCGTACAGCCTTGTTTTTTCCAAAACAACTCTAACTTAAAAATCATCTCCTCAAAATTCATAGTTCACCTCAGAATAAAGTTTATTTATATATTAACGAATTTCTCAATTGTTTCAAGGAATTTCTTAAAATGTAGTGAATCTGCATAGTACAGAATAAAATCATTTAAAAGCTTAAAAACCGTTTCCTCATTGTGTATGGGAATAGCATCTTTAACCGGTATCCTGGAGAGAAAAGCAACATCATCAACTATTTCTTTATTTACAGCTATTCCTCTGGTTTTATTAAAACCGCCCAACTCAGGAAGAAAATAATACATATTTGATGCAATATCAGGAAGTCTTATAGGTATACCAACATATTTCAGGAGATGCAAAATAAAAGAGATGAGTAGTGCATCAACATTTTTAGTTGTATCTAATACATGTAATGTATCTAATATCAGATTAAATATGCGGTGATCCGGTTGTTCATAAGGCACAAGTATAATAACGAGTTCCTTTATGTATAACAGTACTTTATAATTCTCTATCTTACTACGTGCTTCTACAAAAGCATCCAGGAGATTCACATCTGTTATGGTAAATCTACTCCCTTTCTGGTATATAAGAATCTTTTCGTAGAGAAACTCATCAGAGAGACCGGATCTTTTAGAATTTAAAGTCCTTACGGAACGCATTGAGGCTTTGATTTTCCCCAGTTCATCTGAAAATAAAATAATAATTCTATCCTTCTCTTTATAAGGATAGGTAGTAATTGTAATGCCTTTGACAGGTATATACCCCATTAGCTTACGATCTGCACGCTTCTACTTGCACCGATTCTTGAAGCACCTGCCTTTATCATTTTTAATGCAGTTTCAAAATTATGAATGCCTCCTGCCGCTTTCACTCCGATGTTCTTCCCTACGATTGAGCGCATTAACTGTACATCCTCCACAGTCGCGCCTCCCTTGCTGAAGCCTGTAGATGTTTTTACATACCTTGCACCACTTGATACGGCAACAGAACAAGCAATGATTTTCTCCTCCCTAGTAAGTAAAGCAGTTTCTATAATAACTTTTACTATATGAGGTACTGCTGATCGTACTACACCTCTTATATCATTTTCCACTCTTTTGTAGTCCTTTGACTTCAATGCTCCGATATTCATCACCATATCAATTTCATCTGCACCCATACGTATCGCTCTTTCTGCTTCAAATGCTTTTGCAGCACTCTCCATAGCCCCTAGAGGAAAGCCAACCACTGAAGCAATTTTGACTGTAGCACCTTCCAGTAATTTTTTTGCAAAAGACACATACCCAGAATTTATACATACTGCACCGAACCCAAATTCCTTTGCCTCCTTCGTAAGACGCTCTATGTCGTCATACGTGGCCTCGGGCTTGAGCTGAGTATGGTCAATAATCTCTGCAACATCCTTTTTTGTTATTTCTTTATCCTGCGGAATATAAAACATCTCTATCACCTCCAACAAATTTTACAGCTTTTCTCCATCACGTCAAGAAGTTGAATTGCCTCACTAAAATCTGTATGCCCATTTGGGAGGAAAAATTACGGAAATCGTCAGTGCCTCATCTTTAATAAAGTTCTTTAATGCAAAAGAAGCAGTATTAAAAAGGAGCGAGAGAGAATTTTCACTACTTCTAAATAAATCTGTAAAGAAGAATTCGTATAGTTATTCTATTCAAGTAGTTTTGGTTTTTACAAAAAACTTTTTAGAAATAAAGCAGTTATTCTTATTCACATGAGAAACAACATCTTGTAAAATACACAAACATAGTAGAAATTTACACTTAATGTCTTTTGAATTCTAATCTATTTTGTTATACATAATCTCTATTAGAATATAACATTTTAAGTACTTAAATTCATCTTTATCAGTTTATCCTCATTTTTTCATTTCTGCAAGAAGAAATAATACTGAAAAGGGTAAAAAGATAAAGTAAACAAAAAAGCAATTATAGGAGAAGATGTATTGTTTGCTATAATCCGATAGAAGCAGAATATAATAAAGAAGCAAGGTTAGAATTTATATCAACTATCCTGCCAGATCTTGTACCAAAAATGCAGTGACTATGCCCCGGCAACTATTCTTACAAAATACTAATTATATTAAGTTTATTGTTTTATGTATGACAAAAATGAGTTTAGAAAAGCAGCAAAACACTCCATCAATTTGCCTAAAGAAAGGTCTTGCGAAGGGAACGATAAAACTGTCATTTTAAGGTCTGAGTTTTCATTTTTATAGTCAGTCTTTCTGAAAAGTCTTGAGATAAAGAAGTAGCATCTGGATATCAGAAGGCCTTACTCCAGATATACGCATCGCTTGGGCTATTGACTTAGGATGTACTTCTATAAGTCGTTCTCTCCCTTCCTTTGAAAGAGATGGCACAACTAAATAATCAAAATCTTCAGGCATCGGAAAATTTTCCCAGCGGGTGAATTCTTTCACTTTATTCTTTTCTCGCAGGATATAGCCGGAATATTTAGCCTCAATCTCTACCTCTTCCAAAACTTCATCCGTATAATTTTCAAAGCTTGGGTCAAGCCGCTTTAAGTCTTCCTTTGTAAAACTATGCCTCTTTAAGAGATCTATAAGAAGCACTGGTTTATTTACTTCCTTTATGCCAAGACTTTTTAATCTGATAAGTGTTGTTTTATTTGGATGCAGAGCAATAGTTTCAAGTTTTTTCTTTACTTCGTTTATCATTTTTTCTTTTTCCAGCATCTTTTTGTATTTCCATTCTTCTACAACGCCAATTTCATATCCTTTACGTGTTAACCGCAGATCTGCATTATCTTCCCTAAGGAGTAAACGGTATTCACAATGTGAGGGTGTAATTCTGTAAGGTTCAAATAATTCCTTTGTGAGAATATCATCCGTCATTACACCTAAATATGCTTCGCTTCTTTTTAAGACAAAAGGATCTTTCCCCTGTACCTTTAATGCTGCATTGATGCCTGCAAGGAGCCCCTGTCCTGCTGCCTCATCATATCCTGTAGTGCCGTTTGGCTGCCCTGCAATAAATAACCCTTCAACAATTTTTGTTTCATAATTTAAATTGAGCTGCGTAGGCAAAACATAATCGTAATCTATTACATATGCAGGACGTATAATCTCCACATTTTCAAGTCCTGGTATCGTATGCAATACTTCAAGCTGATGCTCGTACGGCATCGACATATACATCCCTTGCATATAAATTTCATTCGTGTGGAAACCTTCTTGCTCCAGGAAAAATTGGTGCTTCACTTTGTCAGGAAACCATCTTACTTTTTCTTCAATGGACGGACAGGTTCTTGGCCCTGTTTTTACCATAATGCCCATTACAGACGGAGACATATTTAAATACTTTCTTGTTGTTTCTATCGTCTTCTCATTTGTCCATCCCAGAAAAGAAGGGATCTGCCTTGTGTATATCTTAGGCGCATTCCAGAATGAGAAATGCATAAATGTTTTGTCACCTTCTTCTATAACAAATTTGCTAAAGTCAATGCTTCTTTTATCCGCACGCGGGGTTGTACCTGTGTTAAATCTGCTCATTTTAAAGCCCAACTCCTTCAAATCCTCTGAGAGACTATTCGCCGGTGGTTCTGCCCATCTTCCCGCTTGCTTTGACCACTTTGATATATATATCCTCCCCGTAAGGTACGTACCTGCAGTAATAACAACTGCATCTGAATAAAACTTTGCGCCATCGGAAACTTCGACACCTTCTATACAATCATTTTTGACGATGAGACGTGTAACCGTACCTTGCCTTAAGTGAAGATGTGATTGATTCTCCACCCTTTCTTTCATACCAAGCGAATACAACCATTTATCACACTGTGCACGCAAACTCCATACTGCAGGACCTTTGGATGTATTCAGCATTTTTATCTGAGTAAGCGTAGCATCCGTATTCATTGCCATAGCGCCACCCAGTGCATCTATTTCTCTTACAACTTGTGCTTTGCCCGGCCCGCCAATAGACGGGTTACATGGCATCCACCCAATGCTATCGTTATCTATTGTAATAAGTAATGTTTCCACACCCATTCTTGCTGAAGCAAGCGCAGCTTCAACACCTGCATGCCCTGCTCCTACAACAATCACATCATATTTTTTCATTATATATATTATACAACAAAAGAGTACATTTTCCCACCATCAAACCACTTCAATAGAGATATGTAACTTGTATGAACAGAATGTCCTCAAATCTTTTGTATAGATAAATCTATTTCAGTTCTCCTTATTATTTTCTTTAGAGTCCTTCTCCATAATTTCCTTCATCTTCCGCTCTTTCCAGTCTTTGCCAAGAACCCTATTTTTCCCAAAAACGCGGAATGCATGTAAGATGAGCCCAATACCCCAGAATACAGTCACCCAGTAAAACCATAGATCTCTTGGCGACGTCACAAGGTTGATAATGATGAGTATTACGTTTACTACAATGTAAGAATAAAAATCCTTGTAAAAATCTTTTAACTCTTCTACTCTTTTCTTTGCTTCTTCTCTATTCATTTTTTGCCTCCTTTAATTGTTTTAATAGTACTCTATTTGTTAGAACAATATAACAAAAAGTCTATATCTGTCAAGGCACACCTACTTAACTCTATAATCTACACATTCAATTTACAAGTTCGAAGATGTCTGTCCAGTATTTAACAAAAAGTAATTTTTTGCGTTTTGCTTCTAACTGCTCTTATAAATTGTTCTATTAGATCTTCTTCAACAGAAACTGTCAATTGAACACTTTTCCCATAGTTTTTATTTACAACTTCTCCGTTAAATTGATGGATAAGATATATAGCAAGCCTTATTTCACTGTATGGAAAACATAGCTTTATACTCTTCCTTATGTTTACTTCTATAATTCCCGCTTGCTCGATTGCTGCTCTTGCTGTAGAGTAGTATGCACGAATTAATCCTCCAATCCCGAGTTTTATTCCGCCAAAAAAGCGTGTTACTACTACTGCACAATTCGTAACCTCTGCACTTCTAATTGCATTGAACGTTGGGAGTCCTGCACTCCCTGACGGCTCCCTGCCATCACTGTAAAGAAATCTCTCATCTTTCTTAAATCCTACTCTGTATGCAAAAACGTTGTGCGTTACTTTTCTGAACTCATTCGAAATTTCCCGAATAAAATTTTCTGCTTCTTTTATATTTGACACAGGCTTTGCTGTCCCGATAAACTTTGACTTTTTGATTGTTTGTTCTACCCTCGAGAGACTTTTAACTGTTTTATATTTCATTTTGCAAGTTGTGGAATATCCTATCATAAGATGCAGAAAACGAAAATACGCCTTCGTCATATATAAATTTAAGTAGTAGCTTTTTATTATTATTTATATTCATAATTTGCAAATGCTAATTTTTGTCTTTTCCGACTATTACGTTTTTCAAGTAGTATTTTTCAAAGCCATTTATCATTTTTTTCATTAACATAATTATATTTAAAATGTTTAAAAATACAAAGAAATGTATACAAAAGTACTACCACGCTATTTACACAAAACTAACAGAAAATATAGTATATTTTTTTGAAAAAAATATATAATATAAGTGGAGGTGATGCAAATGGATCTCGGATTAAAAGATAAGATTGCACTCGTTATGGCAGGAAGCAAAGGACTTGGCAAAGCTGTTGCCCTAAAGCTTTCAGGGGAAGGTGCTCTTGTCTCAATTATTTCACGAAACGAAGAAAATCTGGAAAAAGCAGCCTATGACATAAAAATTAAAACAGGAAAAGCACCTCTTGTGATACAAGGAGATGTAACAAAACAGGTCAATGTAGAGAAAGCAGTGAAAATGACTGTAGAAAAGTTTGGAACAATCCATCTTCTCTTTACCAATGCAGGTGGGCCACCTTCCGGTGGATTTTTTGACTTCACACCAGAAGATTATGAAAAGGCTGTAAAGCTCAATCTTATGAGCACAATTTATGGAGTTTATGCAGCAATTCCCTATATGAAGAAGAATCGTTACGGGAGAATTGTAGCATCAGCTTCTATGAGCGTAAAGCAGCCACTGAATAATCTTATCCTTTCCAATGTCTCCCGGGCTGGCGTAATTACTTTCATAAAAAGTGTTTCGAATGCTGTTGCTCCCTTTAACATCACTGCAAATACTGTTCTCCCCGGATATACAATGACAGACAGGGTAAAATCTCTTATTGAAAAACATGCAGAAAGAGAAAGAGTAACATTCGAAAAAATATCCGAAGAGATTTTAAAGGATATTCCAATTGAAAGAATGGGGACAGTGGAAGAGTTTGCTTCTACCGTATGCTTTCTTATGTCCAAGCAGGCTTCGTACATTACAGGAATTTCACTGCCAATTGACGGAGGCTATATTAAATGTATTTAGCGCTTTGCTAAGCTAAGTTTGGCAGAATCCATTGACTTATACCTACAAATAACCTATAAGTTTCCATAGAAAGCAACGCTGAGAGTCAAGCTCCCTTTATCCATTCTACTATTCAGCAAGATGCTGAACTTGTAGCTGCTTTTAAACTTGATAGGTTTTGCGAGTTTAAACAGACAGTTTTTTAACCATTCAAATGATTTACCTGTCCCTACTTTAACATGGAATACTTTCCCATTCACACCCGCATTGAATACTTTTATTATTTTATCTTTAACTCAATGTTAATCAGTATTCCATAGGAATGGTTAATAATGTGTAGCCACTACATTTTCTTCGGTACTTATCCACATGCTGCCACTACGTTTCTCTGAAAAATCAACATTTATCCACAACTTCATGTAAAAGAAGTTCCTTATTTAAGCTAAACTATATTTTCTGTGCTTTGCAAAAACGAAAAAAATAAGGAAAAATTGACGAAGGTGAGTTAATATAAGTCTCATACATTCCTGAACTTATTGATTGACAAATAAAGAAAAAGCCTCACAGTAGGAAATTGCAGAAGCTTTATTAAGCTTGAAAGGGAATTTTGTATAATATGAATGAAAATATTCCCTTTGGAAATGTCTCACTAATGGAGAGTAAGGCATTTGTAATTGGAGCTGTTTATAGTATAATAAAAAGAAATAGAAGTATATAAGAAGAATATAGGTGGTTGCGGATGTTTATCTCTGGATATAAAATCCGGGGAAATCAAATTTTATAGGAGGTATATATGCTAACAAAAGCACTGAGAGGCAAAGATTTTATAAGCCTTATGGATTTTAACAAAGAAGAGTTGGAAACGATTCTTGACCTTGCAATGGATCTTAAGAGGGAAAAAGCAATAGGGGTACTGCATGATGACATACTCAGGTCAAAAACCCTTGCAATGATTTTTGCTAATCCATCTACCCGGACAAGGACTTCATTTGAGGCAGCAATGACAGAGTTAGGTGGGCATGCACAGTTTCATACACCTCAGGTAATGCAAATTGCACACCACGAAACATGGGTTGATACAGCAAGAGTGCTGGATAGGTTTGTTGACGGAATTGTAATACGTATGTATGGGCTTGAGCATTATGGCGATGCAAGAAAAATTCTGAGAATTATGGCGGATAATGCCCAAATTCCTGTTTACAATGCATTGGATGACAAAGAACACCCATTTCAGATTATGGCAGATATTATGACAATGATTGAAAAGCTTGGACCGGATTGGAGAAGCAAAAAAGTTGTAATGAGCTGGGCATACTCGGAAAGAGTTAAATCGGCGGGAGTGCCACAAACAATGGCAATTGCCGCATCACTTCTCGGCATGAATCTTACACTTGCCTATCCTGAGAAGTACGATGTGGATCCCGATTATATGACATTTGCAAACAAGGCCTCCGAAAAGAGTGGTGCGAAGATTAATGTTGTACATAACATTTATGATGCAGCAAAGGACGCAGATGTTATTTATGCAAAAAGCTGGGGCAGTTTCCTTATGAGCAAAGATGAAGATAAAGAGTATAGAAAACAGTTTAAAGAAGATTGGAAAATACAGAAGAAACATTTTGATATAGCACATAAACAAGCAATATTTATGCATTGTTTGCCAGCGGACAGAAACCTTGAAGTAACAGATGAAGTCATTGACGGACCGATGTCTGTTGTATATGATGAAGCAGAAAATAGACTTCATACGGAAAAAGCAGTACTTGCCTTAACAATGAAGTGAGGAGGAAAAAATGCCTGATCTTTATGGTAAATCTTTAATCACTACACAGGACTGGGAAAAGGAATGGCTTAATGAAGTACTTGACTTAGCCAAAGAGATGAAAAAGCACCGTTATGAGAGACCATACACAGAAATACTGAAGGATAGAACGTTCCTTATGTTTTTTTATAACCCGTCTGTGAGGACGCGCCAATCGTTTGAAGCAGCAGCAACAGAGCTTGGAGGACATGCACAGTTCCTTCAACCAAAAACAATGAGGCTTAAGTCTAAAGGAAAAGCGGGTGAAACGATTGAAGATGCTGCAAATGTAATGAGTAGATACGCAGTAGGTCTTGGCATTCGTATTCTTGAGGACGCCATCGAGCAGTATGGAGAGGGTGATGCACTACTCAGGGAGTATGCGAAGTATGGAACTATTCCCGTTGTGTCAATGGCACATGACAAGTATCATCCCTGCCAGGGGCTTTCTGACCTGATGGGTCTTCAGGAACATATTGGAGATGTAAAAGGTAAAAAGATTACAATGATGTGGGGATATTCCTCTATGGTACGTTCATGGAGCTCTGTACAGGAAGACATCCTTTTGCTTCCAAGGTATGGTATGAATTTTACACTTACTTATCCGGAGGGTTTCGATTTAGATCCCGAAGTAATTGAAAAAGCAAAGAAAAACGCAGAAAAAACAGGTGCTAAATTTGAGATTACGCACAACAGGTTTGAAGCGGTAAAAGGTGCAGATGTAGTTTATGCAAGGAACTGGATGAGTCCCTTCAGATACATTATAGGAAAAGAGGAAGAGCAAAAATTAGCGTTAAAATACAAGGACTGGCGGTTGACAAAAGAACTCTATGCACTTACGAACGATGCCTATTTTATTCACCCAATGCCTATTGATAGAGAAAATGAAGTGGATGATGAAGTTGCAAGTGGGCCACATTCTATCATTTATGATATTGCAGAGAATAGATTACACATACAAAAAGCTATTATGGCGCTTACAATGGCAAAAGATTGGAGGTAACAATGGGAAAGCTAACGGTTTTAGCAATTGGAGGAAACTCACTTATCAAAGATAAGCAGCATGAAACTGTGAGAGATCAATATGCAGCAGTGTGTGAAACTGCAAAACATATTGCGGGTATGGTTGAACAAGGGCTTGATATTGTTATTACACATGGAAATGGGCCTCAGGTAGGATTTATTTTACGCAGAGCAGAGATAGCTTATAATGTATCAGGCATACATACCGTCCCGCTTGCGAATTGTGGAGCAGATACACAGGGAGCAATTGGTTATCAGATCCAACAGGCACTTGATAATGAATTTCATAGGAGAAAGATTAGTAAAAAGGCAGCAACAGTTGTAACACAGGTTGTTGTAGATAAAAATGATAATGCATTTAAAAACCCTTCCAAACCTATTGGCACGTTCTATACAAAGGAAGAAGCGGAAAAATTGAAGAAAGCCCACCCTAACTGGGTAATTATCAATGATGCAGGCAGAGGTTACAGAAGGGTTGTGCCTTCGCCAATGTCCATTGAAATTGTTGAACAAGATGCTATTGAAAAACTTGTTAAGAGTGGATTTATTGTTATCGGGGTAGGAGGGGGAGGTATTCCTGTCATCCGTAACGAGAAAGGCGAACTTGAAGGAATCGCGGCAGTAATTGATAAGGATAATGCCTCAAGCTTGCTTGCTATTAATATTAAAGCAGACTTGTTTATCATCTCTACCGCAGTGGAAAAGGTTTATTTGAATTACAATAAGCCGGACCAAACGCCGATAGACAGAATGAATATCCCAGAAGCAAAAAAATACGTGGAAGAAGGGCAATTTGCGAAAGGTAGTATGCTTCCAAAGATTAAAGCAATTATACGTTTCCTTGAGGCAGGTGGAAAAGAAGCCATTGTAACAAATCCGAAATCATTAGAAAAAGCTTTGAAAGGTGAGACAGGAACCCATATCTATCCATAGCTACGAACATTTTATGAATATATTTGAGTAGTTTACTTTTCTTTTAGTAAGGTTATAATATATAGGAGGCGGTAGCAGAAAAAAATATTGAAAAGTTACAAAAATTATACAAGGAGGTAAAGAATTATGAAACGTATTGTTAAGCTGTTTGTTGTAGCATTGTTGGTTGTTTCTCTGGTAGGCATATTTGTAGGATGCAAACCAAGTCAACCTACCCAGAAACCTAAACAAAAGATTAAAGTTGCAATGATTCTTGTAGGACCTCATAATGACGGTGGATGGTCTCAGGCACATTATGAAGGCCTAATGTATCTTAAAGATCATGATCCTAACGTAGAAGTTGCCTATTCGGAAAATGTACCAGAAGGCGCACCTTGCGAAAAAGTCATAAGGGATTATTGTAGCAAGGGATATAAAGTTATTTTTACGACGAGTTTTGGCTATATGAAGCCAACGATTAGTGTTGCTAAGGATTATCCAAATGTAGTTTTTGAGCATTGTTCAGGTTATATGACTGCGAAAAATGTTGGTACGTATTTTGGTAGGATGTATCAAGCGGATTATCTTGCAGGGCTTGCTGCAGGAAAGATGACAAAGAGCAACTACATTGGTTTCGTAGCACCATTCTCTACACCAGAAGTTGTAAGAGAGATTGATACATTCACTACCGGTGCAAGGGAAGTAAACCCTAATGTAGAGGTTCACGTTGTATGGACAAATGCATGGTTTAAGCCAAGTAAAGAAGCACAAGTGGCGGACACATTCCTTGCGAACGGTGCAGATATCATAGCAAGTGGCGTTGATTCGCCAGCAGCTCTACAAGAAGCAGAAAAAGCGGGAAAATATGGAGTAGGTTATGATATGGATATGTCAAGTGCTGCACCAAAAGCTGTACTTACATCTCGTATCTGGCACTGGGGTCCATACTATGTAAAAGTTTTAAAAGAAGTAGAAAATGGTACCTGGAAGTCTGAACAGTACTGGGGTGAAATGAAGGATGGCATTGTAGATCTTGCACCATTTGGCCCGATGGTACCCGATGACGTAAAACAGTACATAAACAAGAGAAAACAAGATATTTTAGACGGTAAATATGATCCTTTCCAAGGTCCCATTTATGACCAGAGCGGAAAGCTTAGAGTAAAGAAAGGCGAAGAACTTTCTGATGCTGATAAACTACAAATTCAATGGTTTGTTAAAGGTGTAATAGGTACAATTCCTAAGACAGGTTCATAACAATTGTTTTTGATGCAGAAACTCCCTGAGATAATTGCTTCTCAGGGAGTTTAATATGGAGGAGAAAATGGAGAATTTTGTTGTTCAGCTAAAAGGAATTACAAAACATTTTCCTGGTGTTCTTGCCAATGATCATATTGATTTCGATTTACGGAAAAGGGAAATCCATACTTTGTTAGGAGAAAATGGTGCGGGAAAAAGTACCTTAATGAACATTTTGAATGGTATTTACTACCCTGACGAAGGAGAAATTTACATCGAAGGAAAAAAAGTCAATATACATAATCCGTCTGATGCAATAAAGAACGGTATCGGAATGATTCACCAACATTTTATGCTTGTTGATACACTTACGGTTCTGGAAAACATCATTTTAGGGTTAAATTCTCAAGGTCTTTATGTTAATAAGAAAAAAATAACAAAAAGAATGGAAGAAATATCTCAAAGATACCACTTTAACATCAGTCCATACGTCAAGATATGGCAACTTTCTGTGGGGGAACAGCAAAGAGTAGAAATTATCAAAACATTGTTTAGGAATGCTAAAATATTAATTCTTGATGAGCCTACTGCTGTACTTACACCACAAGAATCTGAAGCTTTGTTTAAGTTACTCAAAGAAATAACGATGGAAGGTAAATCTATTATTTTTATTAGTCATAAATTAAATGAAGTAATGGAAATATCGGATAGAATAACAGTTTTAAGAAAAGGTAGAGTTATAGGTACGGTTGACAAAAATGAAACGACAGATAGAGAACTTGCCGAAATGATGGTGGGAAGAGAGGTACTATTCAATTTCGAAAGAAAACCATTAAAAAGGGGCAAAGAAGTATTAAATGTCAAAGATCTTGAAGTATACAACGACAAAGGTATTAAGGCGTTACAAAAGGTAGGTTTCGCAGTTTTCGGAGGTGAGATATTCGGGATTGCAGGTGTCTCTGGTAACGGACAGAAGGAACTGGCTCAGGCTATCACAGGCTTAAGAAGAGTAACAAAAGGAAAGATAATTTTAAATGGCAAAGAAATAACAAATTTACCTCCATATGAAATTGCTCATAGAGGAGTAAATTACATTCCTCCAGACAGGCTTAGAGTAGGGCTCATACCTAACCTTAATACGATAGAAAACTCAATCCTCCGCTGCTATGATAGACTTCCAGTATCCAGAGGTAACTTCATTGACTATACAAAAGCAGCAGAGTATACAAGAAAACTAATAGAGAAATTTAATATTATGGTTCCAAAAGAGACTGCACCTGTTAAACTTCTTTCAGGAGGTAACTTACAAAAACTTCTTCTTGCAAGAGAAATTGCTGAAAAGCCTAAACTACTCATCGCGGTCCATCCAACAAGAGGATTAGACGTAGGAGCAACAGAATTCGTTAGAAAAAAATTATTGGAAGAGCGTGATAAAGGTACAGCAGTATTGCTCATTTCCGAAGACCTTGATGAAATACTTATGATATCGGACCGTATTGGTGTAATTTATGAAGGGAAAATAGTGAATGTCATTGATAGGGAA
This sequence comes from uncultured Caldisericales bacterium, assembly GCA_964405445.1. Lineage (GTDB taxonomy): Bacteria > Caldisericota > Caldisericia > Caldisericales > Caldisericaceae > CAJXKN01. The sequence continues at coordinate 48,506 of CAYONU010000002.1, forward strand.
AATGCAAATAGAAATGAAATAGGCTTACTTATGGCGGGAATTAATAAAGAAAAAGCTACTGCATAGTACAGAGGCAAAGGATGAGACTTGAAAAAAGGGAGAGTATTTCTACAAGCCTAAGAATTATGATTCCGACTGTATCTATCCTCTTAGGGCTTGCAGCAGGTGCTGTTGCAATCCTTTTTGCACATATTAATCCTCTACAGGCATATAAAGCTCTGTTTCTTGGAGCATTCGGTAGTACTTATAACTTTTCAGAAACGCTTGTTTCAGCAACGCCTTTGATCATTATTTCCGTAGGTTTGATAGTTGTTTTTCGGATGAATTTCTGGAACATCGGTGCATATGGACAGTACATAATCGGAGCAATCTTTGGATCGTTCTTTGCATTGCATACATCCGCTGCGATGTCCCGCTCTCTGCTTCTCTCCATTCTGTGCATTGCAGGCATGGCAGGTGGAGCGTTATGGGCACTGATTCCTGCCACTCTCAAGGTCTTCTGGGATATAAATGAGGTAATTACTACCCTACTCTTAAACTATATTGCCCTATTTTTTTTAAAGTACCTTATGTACGGCCCCTGGAAAGATCCAACAAGTCATGGTTTCCCTCTGACAAAAGAGTTTTCTTTAAATGCGCAACTTCCACGTATCTTTCCACACACACGTGTACATCTTGGATTGATATTTGGTATCGTAGCAGCAATTATTGTATGGATTCTTATCAAGAAAACAAAGTTTGGCTATGAATGCAAAGTAATAGGTGAAAATAAGAATGCTGCAAAATATGCAGGTATCAATATTGCCAAGGACGTTTTTATTGCAATGGCAATCAGCGGAGGTCTTGCAGGTCTTGCAGGTATTGCCCAGGTATCTGGCATTATACATCTGTTGCAAATAGAGATCAATCCAGGATATGGATATACTGCTATTATTGTAGCATGGCTTTCATCTCTGGATCCCATTGTAGCCATTTTTGTATCAATTTTTCTGGGCGGGCTTGAGGCTGGCGGATATCAAATACAGATTGCAATGCGTGTACCGTTTGGCATTGTGGGAACAATTGAAAGTGCTATTCTCTTCTTCTTACTTGGCGGCGAAATATTTAAGAGATACAGAATTATATTCAGGAGGAAACAATTATGAGCCACTCATCATTCATTCTAATAATGTTGCTTGCTTCCAGCGTACATTCCGGCACAATACTTTTGTTCCCTACCATCGGTGAGATTTTTGCCGAACGTGCAGGGATACTAAACTTAGGTATAGAAGGTATGATGATTGTGGGTGCTTTCTTTGGTTTCGTCGTTGCGTATATAACAAAAAATCCATATCTGGGGTTTATTGTCGGAATGCTTGCCGGAGGTACTGCTTCACTTATCCATGCATTCATATCCATTACACTTAAAGGTAATCAAATAGTGAGTGGTTTAGCTCTGTCAATCTTTGGCTTGGGCATTACAAGTTTTTATGGACAAAGATGGACAAATAATAAACTTGCGTATAGCATACCTAACGTGACTATTCCCGGGCTTTCCAAAATTCCTTTTGTAGGCCCAATATTTTTTAAACAAGATTATATTGTATACTTTTCTTACATTCTTGTTATTGTAATGTGGTTCATCCTCTATAAAACAAAAATTGGAGTTCATTTGAGAGCAGTTGGACAAAATGCACGAGCAGCAGACGCAATGGGTGTAAATGTAAATATAGTACGCTACTTCTGGACATTCTTTGGCGGATTAATGGCAGGTGCCGGTGGAGCATACATTACATTGTCCTGTGCACCGTTCTGGCTTGACGGTATCACTGCAGGCAGAGGGTGGATCGCAGTAGCACTTGTTATATTCGCTATGTGGAATCCTGCCAATGCACTTATCGGTGCATATCTCTTCGGAGGAATAGATGCACTGCAGTTCCAACTTCAGGCTTCCGGAGCTACAATTCCGAGCTCCTTACTCAACATGCAGCCTTATTTTCTTACGTTCGTTGTAATCATTATTGCAACACTTATAGTGAGAGCTAAACATATCGGAGCTCCAAAAGAATTAGGTATACCATACTCAAGGGAGGAAAAATAATGAGCTACGTAAAAAAATTGAAATGCTTGCTCTGCGGTGCAGAGTACAAACCGGAGGATGTAAAATATACTTGCCCTAAGTGCGGGCCGGAAGGCATTCTCGAAGTTATTTATGATTATGACGAAATTAAGAAGCATCTTACGAAAGAGATGCTTGCAAAGAATAAAAAATTTGATATGTGGCGTTATTTACCATTGCTACCTGTTGATAACCCAGCAAAGATTGGCCCATTGAAAGTAGGTGGCACACCACTGTATGAAGCAAAAAGAATTCGTGAAGATCTAGATATGCCATTTTTGTGGATCAAAGATGATGGGCGAAATCCTACAGCATCTTTAAAGGACAGAGCGTCAGCTATTGCTGTTGTGAAAGCAAGAGAATTGGGAGAGAAAACTGTTACCTGCGCATCTACGGGCAATGCGGCTTCTTCTCTTGCTGGGGCTTCTGCCTCAGTAGGTCTTAAGAACTATATATTTGTACCGAGAACCGCACCAAAAGCAAAGATTGCACAACTTCTTGTATTTGGTGCAACAGTGCTTGCGATAGACGGCACATATGATGAGGCATTTGATTTGTCCATTGAAGCAACAAAGGAGTTTGGTTGGTACAACAGGAACACAGCATTTAACCCATATATGGTAGAAGGTAAAAAGACTGTTTCTTTAGAAATCATCGAGCAGATGAACTTTGAAGTGCCAGATTACGTATTTGTATCAGTTGGTGATGGATGTATCATTTCCGGTGTTGCAAAAGGATATAAGGATATGCGCCACTTAGGCTTTATTGATAGAATGCCAAAGCTCGTTGCGGTCCAGGCGGAGGGATGCAAACCTATTGTTGATGCAATTAACAGCGATGGTACAGTAAAATTTGTCGAGCCTCATACACTTGCAGACAGTATTGCAGTAGGCATCCCAAGGAACAGGGTAATGGCAGTAAGAGATATAAAAGAGTCCAGAGGATTTGGCATCGCTGTAACCGACAATGAAATTCTCCAAGCAATAAAATATTTAGGCTCAATGCAAGGCATCTTTGCAGAGCCTGCTGGTGCTACAGCATTTGCTGGCGTATTGAAGGCATTAGGAACAAAAAAGATATCTAAAAAAGACAAAGTCGTAGCAATTGTTACAGGGAATGGATTGAAGGATACAGAGAGCGCAGTAAAAGCAGGCGGAAAGCCTATAATTATAGAACCTAACATTCAAGCCGTAAAAAAGGCACTTAAGAATTTATAAGCTCTTCGAAAGCTCGCCAGGATAAAAAGTCGTAATTCGCTCAAAAGTGTAGTTATATGTTTGCAAATATTTCTTCCCTTTGTAAAATGGTGTGAAAAGTAATATGGAGGCAAATATGGATAGTATAGCAGTGTTTGGATTAGGCTTTGTTGGTTTACCGTTATCTCTTACATATGCAATGTATGGTGTAAGAGTATACGGCGTGGACATTAACAAAGAATACGTAGATAGGCTCAAAAACTATCAAACACACATCCTGGAGAATTACAACGGGAAAACGATTCAGGAAATTTTAAAAGAGGCAATACAAAAAGGCCTATTTATTCCTACAACTTCAGCAAAAGAAGCACTTGAAAATACGGATAAGATTATAGTCACAGTAGGTATACCTATAAAAAATAGTGTATTACAAAAGGAAGTTTTTAATGCTGGAATAAAATCTATAGGGAAATACCTTAAAAAGGGCGACCTTGTCCTCATTCGCTCAACTGTACCTCCTGGTACAACAAGGGAAGTGGTACTGCCTATTTTAGAAAAGGAGAGCAGTCTTAAATGTTCAAAGGACTTTTATTTAGCGTACTCATCAGAGCGTATTGCAGAGGGAAAAGCATTTGAAGAATTTCAAACAATGCCGGTAGCAGTAGCCGGTATGGATAAAGAAAGCAGAAGGAAAGCATATGAACTGCTCAGGATTATCAATAAGGAGGAAATGATACTTGCCTCAGAACCAGAAGTAGTGGAAATATCAAAGCTCATTGAGAATAGCTCAAGAGATGTAAACGTTGCTCTTTCAAATGAACTTACCACACTTACTGATAAAATGAATATTGATGCAGCAGAAGTAATAAAAGTGGCTAATACACACAAGCGCGTTCACCTTTTGAGCCCTGGCATAGGCGTAGGTGGGCATTGCATTCCTTACTCGTCACTGTATATTTTTGATAAAACGGACAGGATGAAACTTCCAATGTCACTCTTGCACACTGCACGGGAAATCAATAAAAATAGGCCAAAAGAGGTACTACATATTATTGAAACTGCACTTAACAAAGCAAACAAGAAAATAGAGCATAGCAAATTCGCCATTATTGGTACTGCAATGAAGAATAATTCATCGGATATCTCAGAGAGTCCCGCAATGATATTGAAAGACATAATACTGCAGAATGGAGGTGATGTAAGCTGGTTTGACCCAAACATCAACGGAAGTTTTCCCTTAAGGAAGAATAGTATTGAGGAAGCAATAAAGAATTCAGACGTTATTATCCTTCCAATAAAGCAGGATAACATAAAAATAAATATAGACCAGTGGAAAGGGTTTGTACAAAAAAATGCTATTATATTTGATGCGCAGAGACTCATAAGCAAGGATAAAGCGAAAAAATTAGGATTTATATATCTCAATATATGAAGATATACATTGCAGATATCCCTGTTAACAATGTCTCTCTAAATGAAGCAGCAGAGCACGTGAAAAAGTTCTTAGAGAACCGCACGCCACACTTTGCCGTTGCAATTAATCCGGAGAAAATTTTAAAAGCAAAAAGAGATAGCAAGCTGGAAGAGATATTGAAAAGGAGCGATTTAAATTTTGTGGATGGCATCGGAGTTATCTGGGGTGCACGGATATTCTATAAAAGAAGATTCAAAGGACGCGTTGCAGGAATAGATTTACTCACAGCGATTCTGAAGATTGCATCCAGAAAGAACTACAGAGTTTATCTTTTGGGCTCAACGGAAAAAACAATAGAAAAAGCTGCAGAAATTATTAAAAGAATGTATTCCGGGATTCGGATAGTAGGTTTTCATAATGGATATTTTAAGGACGAAAAGAAAATTGTTAATGATATTAAAGAGAGTAATGCAGATATACTATTTGTAGGTTTAGGAAGTCCTAAGCAGGAGAAATTCATTGCAAGAAACCTAAACCAAGTAAATGTAAAGTTTGCTATGGGGGTAGGTGGAAGTTTCAACGTTTTATCCGGAGAATTTAAAAGGGCACCCGAAACGATACAAAAATTAGGTCTGGAATGGCTATACAGATTTCTCCTTAATCCGAAACGTTTGCCAAGGATTCTGTCACTTCCTAAATTTATTATCCTTCTAATGCATTACCCCGAAAAGACAAAAGAAGAAATAAACTTTTTCGGCATAACAGTATCTAACCGCAGTATGGAAGAAACAATGCATATTGCAGAGCAGTTTATCATATCTGGGCAGTTCCACCTTATTGTAACACTAAATGGAGAAATGGCAGCAAAAGCTTTTAAAGATAAAGAATTCTTTGATATTATAAAGAAAAGCGACCTCGTTATCCCTGATGGCATAGGTATTGTATGGGGTGCAAGTATAAACAGAGAAAAAATTATTTATAGGATACCGGGAGTAGAGTTTGCGTGGGAACTTTTGCAGACTGCGTCAGAAAAAGGGTATACGGTATATCTGCTAGGTGCGGAAGAGCACGTATTAGAAAAGGCGATCGAGCGAATAAAAAATTACTTTCCTTCACTTCGCATTGCAGGTTTTCATTCAGGCTATTTTGATGAAAACGAAGAAAGGCATATCATAGAAGAGATAAGAAAAAATAAAGTGCAGATACTGCTTGTGGGAATAGGTAGTGAAAAGCAAGAAAAATGGATATGGCAGCATAAGGATTTAGGCATCCCACTTTGCATAGGAGTAGGAGGTACATTTGACGTATGGAGCGGCAGAGTAAAAAGAGCACCGAAGCTTATACAAAAAATGGGGATCGAGTGGCTATACCGCATTATTATACAACCATCAAGAATAGTAAGAATAGGAAATATTATCGGTTTTGCTGTTAAAGTGATGGCACGAGGCAGAAGAAAATGAAAATACTACTCACAGGTTACTTTGGCTTTGGCAATGCAGGAGACGAGATGATTCTTCATGTAATGAAAAAGAAATTCAGAGAAATGGGATATACTACGGGTACCCTTGCAAAAGATCCAGAAGATGCAAATGAATTTAATAGAAGCAACATTGTAGATATTCTGTCAGCAATCAAAAGAAGTGATGTTGTCGTTAATGGCGGCGGAGGTATCCTACAGGACAAAACAAGTATAAAGAGCTTATACTACTATTTATTTATTATGAAAATGGCAAAGATGATGCATAAAAAAGTTGCTGTATTTGCACAAGGCATAGGACCAATAAATAAAAAAATGGATAAAGTTATCTTGAAAAATATACTAAATTCAGTTGATCTTATAACGGTAAGGGATACTTACTCACTGAACACATTGAAGAATATAGGTATAAAAAAACCAATATATTTAACAGCCGATTTGGCATTTCTCTATAAGGAAGAGAAAAGTATTTCTCTTCCTTATGAACATTTTATCTTGTATACAGTAGGAAGGGCAAAACGGATGCCGCCTTTAATAGTCCTTGCAGATGTAGGAAATTACGTTAAAAAAGTTACCGGCTTGCCAATCATTATTGTGCCGTTCTATCCTAAAAGAGATAGAGAAGTAACAAAGGAATTGTCAGAAATTTTGCACAGCCCATTAATAATTCCAAAGGATATTGCCCAATATGTATATATTGTTGAGAAAAGTACATTCGTCATAGGAATGAGATATCACTCACTACTTCTTTCGGCTTTAAAAGGAAAAGCGTTTGCAGGACTATCATATGACCCAAAAGTTACTTCCATTATGCAAGAATTTGGAGTAGATGGCATTAAAGATTATGGAAATCTATCTATAACGGATTTCAGAAAAGTATTTGAAGGAAACTTCAAAAACCGTTCTATAATACAAAAAGAGCTTGAAGGAAAAGTAATGTTTCTCAAAAAAGAAGCAGAGAAGAACTTCGAGTTGTTTAAGAGAAAATTTGAGCAATAGATTCAACTTTTTAAATATATTGTTTCCACCCCACTGCCTTATATGCGGAAAGGAAACGGATGGAGAAAGTATATGCAATGATTGCAAAAAAAGGATAGAGTATTTTGAGTATCCTCTCATTGAACACAGAAAAAATATTTATTTTTATGCCATTGCAAAGTACAGTGGAGTAATGGAAAAAGCAGTTAAGATACTCAAGTACAAAAAGAAGAAGATCATTGCAAAGGATTTGTCCAAAATCATTATTGATTTTATTAAGAAGCAAGAAATATGCTTTGACTATGTAGCATTTGTACCAATGACACGTTTCGAACAGAGTGAAAGAGGCTTTAATCAGACGTACCTTCTGGCAAAAGAAATCTCTACTGTATATCACGTCCCCGTGCTAACATATTTAAAAAAAGTAAAGAATACAAAAAAGCAAGTAGGGTTGAATGGAAAAGAGAGAAAAGAAAATCTAAAGAGTGCTTTTAAGATGGAGAAGGGTGTAAATGGCAGTATCCTGATCATTGATGATGTTTACACTACGGGAAGCACAGCAAGAGAGATTACAAAAACTGTAACTAGAAAAACAAAATCAAGTATCTATTTTGTTGCGTTATCAAGGAAAATGAACTGATTACTTGATTTTGACAAGAAAGGTGTTATAATTCCTTCCAAAAAGGGGGTGAATGA
>CAYONU010000003.1:0-42414 GCA_964405445.1 uncultured Caldisericales bacterium
AAATTGACATTTCCTTACAAGACTTGCCGGGAAGGGTACAAGTTAAAAAGAATCAAAAATCCATACACTGTATCCTGGCATATACTAAAGTATCCTATTATGCACAAGGAACTTACTCATAGAGTTTGAAGTCCTCCTGTTTCTTATTACTTTTAAGCATTTAACATAGGAACAGTTTCTCTTTATGGTTTCCTGGAATTTTTAGCCCTACGAAAAACGGAACCTCTTTGAATAGTTTCCTTTTCCTCTGTCTTTTTCTGTTCTACTTTTTTCTGGCCTGCCTCCTTAATAATTTTTAATGAAGCAAACTTATATGCAAGCTTTGATATATCCATTACTGTTGTGTTGAGTTTTACTGCTGTTTCCTTTATTGAATACCCTTTCCCTAAAAGGTTAATAAGCTGCCATCCCAGTGGAGAAAGATGAATTACCTCAGGAATATCTTCATCGGATAGTGTAAAAACTGCGTCAGCCGAAGAGATCTTCTCCTTAATCTTATTCCACTCGTCCAGCTTAGACACAGCAAGAAGTATCAAATCCGGAATAGATCTTTTTACAGTCTTTTTAATTGAAGTGGTATCCAATACAGTGAATTTAAATGTGCCTTCTTTTACGCTTAGTAAATCTATAACTGCAGGTTCACCTTTTGATTCTCCGGTTTCCGCATTTTTTATCTTACCTTTTTCAAAATAAATTTTCCCTGACCTTCTTCCAAAAGGAGTATTCCCTATAATAGATAATTCACCTGTTTTTTCTCCCAAAGAAATCATATGCAGTACATCGTTCAGTGAGAAATCAGTTAGATTTCCTTCAATCATAATTATTTGTTAAAAGAATATCTTAGCAAGATTGTAAAACTTTACATCCGCTTTATGAACTTTCCCTGCGACTTCTTCAAGAGGATTGAATATAATTTTTCCCTCCTTTTCCCCGACGAGACCGTTAAATTTTCCTTCGTCAGCAAAATCCACTGCAGCCACTCCAAGCTTCGTTGCAAGAATTCTATCCCTGTTTGTAGGGATACCTCCCCTCTGTATGTATCCAAGCACTGTTGTGCGTGCTTTAATATGAGTAAGCTTTTCTAACTCTTCCATAATAAAATATCCTACCCTCCTTCGAGCATTAATCGGATGCCCAAATTCATCATACTCTACTTCTTCCTTTTTTCCTTCCGGGAGAGGAATACCTTCTGCTACTACTACAATGCTAAAATTCTTTCCCTCCTTTTTTCTGTTTTCGAGATGTGCTGCAACGTTATTTAAATCATACGGAACCTCAGGTATAATAATATAATCTGCACCACCTGCCAGTCCACCCATTAAGGCAAGCCATCCTGTTTCTCTTCCCATTGTTTCAACGATCATCACTCTATGATGAGCTGATGCAGTAGCATGAAGGTTATCCAACGCAGAGCTAATTGTAGTAACTGCCGTATCAAACCCAATACTAAAATCCGTTCCATAGATATCGTTATCTATTGTTTTTGGTATTACAATTGACGGTATCCCTTCATCCGAAATTTTCTTTGCTATAATCGCGGTATCCCTATCACCAATAATGATTAACATAGTAAGAGAATTCTTCTTAAAATTCTCTTTGATTGCCTGAATGTACTTTGGATCTTTAAACGGATTAATACGAGAAATGCCCAACACAGAACCTCCGATAGGTAGAATACCTGAAACTGTACTTTTTGTAACGATTTTCACGTCGTTTCTTATTAAACCCATAAATCCACCTATAAATCCCAGTACTTCATCTTCTTTTTCAAATGCCTCACGTGCAACTGCTCTAATCGCTGCATTGATACCAGGTGCATCTCCACCATCGCATAAAATCCCATATCTCTTCATATATACCTCCTCTTAAAATTCTGTTTTGCTTGTGAAAGTGAACTCTTTGACCCGCGCATACGGCGCAGTAACAGAGGACATATCATAAACAATTTTCTTATTCTTGCTAAGCTCAATTATATTATTTAAAACGTTGACAATGCTCTCAGTAAATCGCATATTTTTTACTGGCTTTGTTATTTTCCCATTTTCTATAAGAAATAAGCCATCCCTTGTCATTCCTGTAATGATAGCTCTCCTTGGATCCATAGGGTTTGTGTACCAAAACCTCTGCACATAAAGACCTTTCTTCACATTTGAGATCATTTCCTCTTTACTGCTTTTACCGCCTTTCATAATAACATTCATAGGGTAAGGGCTATAGGAACTTGGCTGAGGAAGTGAATGCCCTGTTGATTCTTTACCTTCCTTATAGGCAGTAAGCGTGTCGTACACAACATCTTTTGCAACACCTTTTTCAAAAAATGTGACTTTTTTCTTTGATACACCTTCAAAATCAAAGGGAAGCGGTATTGTTTCGGAAGAGAGCCCATCGTCGTATATTGTAATGTTTTCCCCCACGACTTTTTTACCAATCTGCCCTATAAGAAAACTTCTCCCTTCTTTCATTGCTCTTGCATTCAAGGCTAAATAATTGAGATGCCCAATTAATTCTGCAAGTGCATAAGGTGTAAGAATAACTTCGTACTTTCCAGGCTCGATAGAAATGGGATTCTTTCCCATCTCTGCAATTTCTATGCTTTCTTTCAAGACATCATTAACTGGAATTTTGCTTACATCAATGGAAGAACTCATAGAATAACCGCTTGATGTATCGCTGAGTACAACACTTTTCAGGGTACTCGTTGTAAGCCTGGTGTATCTTTTTACACCGAGAGAATTTGCTACTGCAATCTCCATTGCATTTGTTTCGAATTTACCTGCACCAATGAGTTCCTTTGCTTTTGTTGCTTTTAGTATTTTATTGACGTATTCTGCCCTAAAGTCAGGTGAACATTTTGCCGTACTTTCAATGAAGAATTCTTTATCCTTAACTTCCTCTGGTTTTGCAAAGGAAACAAAATCCGGATTCTCCTGTTGATTCTCTGCAATTATCATTGCATCCTGCACGACTTTCTTAATTCCTTCATCCGAAAGGTCATCTACCGAAGATGAACCAATCTTCTTCCCTATCGCAACTCTCACGGCAAGTGTATAATTCTTTTCTCCTACATTTCGATGTATATAATTATTGGCAAAGCCTGTTAAGTAGGATTTTCCTCCCATAAATACAGCTTCTGTCTGATCTGCTCCGGATATAGAAAGCACTTTTTTTAGTATCTCTATGCTTTTTTCTTTCCCAATCATTTTAACACCCCCACTTGTACATTTCTGAAACGTGCAGGAGCAACACCATGGCTTACCTGCATTACTTGCTCTGGTTCTCCTTTTCCACAATTCGGTACGCCCCACACATGCCAAAAGTCTTTGTTTGCAATACCGTCGCAACTTCTCCAGAATTTATATGTGATCCCAGTATAACTAGGATTTTTTACTACTCCTTGAATCTTGCCATTCTTAATTTCCCAGCCAGCCTCTGCGCCAAACTGAAAGTTCAGCCTATTCTGGTCAATGCTCCAACTCTTATTCGTATCCATTAGAATGCCGTGGTTAACTCCTTTTATTAATTCATCCAGTGTTTTATCGCCTGGCTCTAAATTCACACTCGTCATCCTCACTATAGGCATTCTATTCCAGCTCTCTGCTCGCATTGCGCCCATCGGCTCAAGATTTAATTTTGCTGATGTTTCCCTGGAATTAAGATACCCAACAAATATTCCGTTTTTTACAAGGTAAATCCTCTTTGCCTTAACACCTTCGTCATCGTATGCAAGTCCCCCCAGAGCCTCTGGTATCGTTGCATCGGCAGTGATATTTACTATATCGGAGCCATACCGGAACGTGCCTAATTTTTCAGGTGTGAGGAACGAAGTACCAGCAAAGGATGCCTCTTCTCCTAATACTCTGTCGAGTTCAGCAGGATGTCCCATCGACTCATGTACTTGTAGTGCTAACTGTGCATCCTTTAGAATAACATCCATCGTACCGGAGGGGCATTGTTTTGCCGAAAGCAATGCTACAGCCTGTTTTGCAGTTTCCTCAGCATGAGAAACAAGATCCATTTCTTCTACCAGTTCAAACCCTTTTCTCTGGAAATCCCCGCCAAATGAGCTAGGATAACTTCTTATCTGTATTTCCTTTCCATCTGTTGCAATAGCTGAAATACCAGCACCGGATACAATTCTCTCTTGCTCGATATAAGCACCTTCAGACGATGCGAACGTCTTCCACTCTTTAGAGAAATTCATAGAACCTTTCCTCACGATAATTCCCTGGATGTTCATTATTTTATCTGCCTCAAGGAGAATTGAAATTTTCTTTGATAGTGATACGTTGAACGGGTTAATCTTTACTGGCTGTGGTACTTTATCTTGGTATATTTCAACCTCAGCAATCTTCGCATCTGCTATTTTTGTTTTACTGCTTGCCAGTGCAATCTGCACAGCTTCATTCGCTACTCTTTCAGCTTCCTCAGGAGTAAGTATAAATGAGGAAGAAAATCCCCAACTGCCGTTTGCAATGACCCTCACTCCAAATCCTTCTGACTTGTTGCGCTTTATTGCATCAGCTGCTCCATTTTTTGTGGAGATATCTTCCTCTTCTCTGTGAATAATCCTTACATCTGTATAAAAGGCACCTGCTCTCTTTGCCGCAAGAAGTGCACTCTCAACTATTTCACGCATAGTGACCTCCTTTATAATCAAGAATATTATAACAATAATTTTTTTTTAATAAAGTCTTTAAACTGAATTATGTAAAAGCTTGCATCTTGGTAAAAAACTATTATAATGAGTTGTATTCGGGGCGTGGCGTAGTTTGGTTAGCGCACCTGCATGGGGTGCAGGGGGTCGGAAGTTCGAATCTTCTCGCCCCGACCATTTTTATCGGGATGTGGCTCAGCTTGGTAGAGCGCTTGGTTCGGGACTAAGAGGTCATGGGTTCAAATCCCATCATCCCGACCATTATTTTGTACAGGAGAATAATTGTAATTGGATACAGAAAAACAAAACAAAGCACCTCTCTACGAGGCGATTTTGGAATATATAAAAAGAGATATGATACCTTTCCATATGCCAGGGCATTCACAGGGCAGAGGAGCACCTCCTTACCTTAGGAAACTTTTTGGCAGAGAACTTTTCAATTTCGACCTCACGGAAGTCTCTGGCCTTGATTACTTGCACTATGCAAAAGGAGTAATAAAAGAGGCAGAAGAACTTGCAGCTAACCTTTACGGTGTAAGAAAAACATACTTTTTAATCAATGGCGCAACAGCAGGGATACATGCGATGATACTTGCTACTTGCAAAGAGGGAGATAAAATTATTGTAGGAAGAAATTCTCACAGGTCTGTTATAGGTGGCATTATTGAATCAGGCGCTAATCCTGTCTTTGTACATCCGGAATTTAATAGGAAGTTTGGTATTATCACAAATATTACGCCTGCCGAGCTTGAAAGGATGATACAACAGAATTTAGATGCAAAAGCAGTATTGATTACTACACCTAATTATTATGGCATCCAAGGAAACATAAAAAAATTGATTGATGTTACTCATAAATATCATATGTACGCACTCGTTGATGAAGCACATGGAGCACATTTTCCCTTCCATCCAGCCTTCCCAAAAAGTGCAATTACATATGGTGCAGATATAGTTGTGCAAAGTGCTCACAAAACACTTCCTACATTTACTCAGACCTCTCTTCTTCACATTGTAACGGATAGGGTAAATACAGATATAGTGGAACAGGTGCTTGCAATGATAGAAAGTTCGAGCCCTTCCTATATATTTATGGCTGCTTTAGATGTAGTAAGGCGTGAGATGGCACTGAATGGAAAAGCTTTGTGGCAGAAAGCAATAGAAACTGCAAATTATGCAAGAGAAGGGATTAAAAATATAAACAATTTTAAGATAATTGACGCATCCATTATTAACGGTAAAGATGTATATGCCATTGATCCCATAAAGCTCACAGTAAATGTGGAAAAAATGGGATTTTCCGGATTTGAGTTTGAAAATTACCTTAGTGAGCATCATATAGAAATAGAACTTTCTGACTTGCAAAATATACTGCTTTTTGTTATAATTGGTACGACTAAAAAGGATATTGATACCCTTTTAGGTACATTGAAAGCAGTGAAAAGGAAGCAGAGTAAAGTTAGAAAAATGATACCGTTTCCCGTAGCAGGAGAGCAGGTTTATTCTCCAAATGAAGCATTTAATATGAATTATACGTTAAAATTGATTGATAAAACAGTAGGTAAAGTGAGCTGGGGGATTGTTGCGCCTTATCCTCCTGGGGTTTCTGTCCTTGTGCCCGGAATGAAAATATCGCGGGAGGCAGTAGATTTTATTCGTATAATACAAAGAAAAGGAGGAATAGTCCAGGGTGCTGTTGTGCAGGGTAAGAATATTTATATTAGAGTTGTTAAGGATTGATAATTGGAGGTGATCTATGATTGAAAAAGATATACTTACTTCTGTGAGAAGAAGCGAAGAAAAGGGAAAGGAAATTCTTAAAGATACAGAAAGAGAGGTTGCTCTTTTGAGGAAAGGAATGTTGAAAGATGAAACAGAATTTGTTAAGCAATTAGAAGAAAAGTTCACAGAAAAGAAAAAAGAAGAAAAAGAAAGGGTCGAAGAGGTAATACAAAAAGAAAATGAAAGAATTAAATTAGAATATAACAAAAAAATTGAGGAAGTGCAAAATAATGCTTCTTCAAAGTCTAAGCATATCGTTAAAGAAATTTTAAAGGAGCTAATAAAAGAGTAATGGCGATTGAGAAACTTAAAAAGATCCATATCATTTGCCCGAAAGAAAAAGAAAATGAAATCATAAATAGACTATATAAATTGAACGTTGTGCATATAGATACACTTTCTCCTGAGTACATAAAAGAAGGAAACAAGTATTTCACTCATCCTGTTGCTGAGTCTACTTGCGATGTAGAGCTTTCTAAAATTGAGTCTATTTTTTCTATTTTTAGATACTTCGGTGTTGGAAAAAAAGGCCTTGTTGCATCCTTTCTTCCTGACGATGAAGTACTTACAAAAGAAGAGTTTAACAATCTATTGACGAGCTTCGATTTAAATGGATTCTATGAAGATACTCAAGAGCTCTCTAAAAAAAATAATAAACTAATGGAAGAGAAAAATAAACTAAAAGGAGAAAAGGAGTATATTAATTCTATTTCTAATTTTCCATTCGCTTATTCTATACTGTTTGGTACTGAGCAAACTGAATCGTTCATCGGCATAGTACACACAAAAGAGTATAAAAAACTTATTGTAAACGAAGCTCAATTTATTGATCAAATTTTTGTATATAAATTTTATAGTGATAAAAGCAAAACAAAATTATTTTTTCTATATTTGAAAGAGGATCAAAAGGAAATTGAAAAAATTGTTAGAGCATACTCAATTGAAAAAATTCCTATTTTGAGGACTTTTTCAGGATTTATTGAAGAAGAAGCATCACGTATCCTAAGAAGAGAAAAAGAAATTTCACAAGAAAAGGAAATTATATTCAACAAGGTTAATGAAATGTACAGATCAAAGAGAAAGCTCCTTGCCTTGAAAGATTACTATTCATCAGAAGCAAAAAAAGGAAAAGTAATGGACAAGCTGCTTGTAGGCAAAAAGTTCAGTATTGTAAGAGGCTTTGTACGCGTAAAAGATGCTAATAAAGTGGAAGGTATGGAAAAGGAATTCAATGATACTTCTGTTATAGTAACAGAGCCTGAGGAGTACGATGCTGTACCTGTTGCACTTTCTAACAGTCCAATTTTTAAGCCATTCGAGATGCTCATCAGGATGTTCGGTCTTCCCTCCTACTTTACTATGGATGCTACCCCATTTGTTGGAATATTCTTTTCTCTTTTCTTTGGCCTTGCGTTGGGAGATGCATTTTATGGCCTGCTCATCGTATTAGGTTCTTTATATTTTTTAAAGAAGTATAGGGGAAACATTGGAGTAGAAAAGTTCTTTAAAGTATTTCTTTCGGCAGGTTCATTTACCATTGTTGTTGGTATTCTCACAGGTTCTATTGGAGGTAATTTCTTTCCTACTTATTTTCCTCATAGTCAGTTTACCAGGATGCTTTACGGCTTACGGATTATTGATCCGGCATCTCCAAATGGCTCAATCAGGTTTATTGGGTTCTCCATCGGCTTAGGTATACTAACACAACTTATAGGCATCCTCCTGAATGTAATCATTTCGTTTAGGAGAAAGCGTATTGCAGAAGGCATTTTTAATGGTATCGGCTGGCTGATTTTTATTCCTTCAGTTGTTTTGCTATTTTTTATAAAGCAATACCCACAGATCAAAACATTGGATTACAGTTGTATAGCAATTGGAACTGTCCTTTTACTTGTAGGGGGATGGATCTCTGTACGGCAGCCTCTATTCAAACCAGTTGCTGCTTTAGTGAATCTTTATGGTATAAGGAGCTCGTACGGTGCTGTAAGTTTTTTAGGTGATGCACTCTCTTATTCTCGTTTATTTGTTTTAGGTCTCAGCACTTCCATTCTTGCATCATCCTTTAATATCGTTGGTAAACTTCTTGGGAATTTGTTTGGTCCTTTAGGCATATTTGTTACGCTGCTTTTGCTTTTGTTTGGACATAGCCTTACTTTAATGATGAATTCCCTCGGTGCATTTGTCCATTCAATACGTTTGAATTTTCTTGAATTTTTCGGCAGATTTTATGATATAGGAGGTTATAGTTTTACACCACTTGGTCTCGAATTTAAAAATATACGATTAGTATCAAATGAAAGAGGAGGTAAAAAGTAATGGAAAATCTTGGTTGGTTAAGTCTAAGCTCTGGCCCTATATGGGTAGTAATTGGAGCCGTATTTGTTGCTGCATTAGGAAGTATTGGTTCTGCAATTGCTATCGGTAGAACTACATCACATTCAGCAGGGGTACTTTCTGAAAAACCTGAACTGTTTGGTAAGTTGCTTGTACTTATGGCTCTTCCAGGGACGCAGGGATTTTATGCATTTATTATAGCGTACCTTATGCTACAGAAGTTTGGTTTTACTTCAAGTAGCCCAAAAGCTTCTCTAGGACAAGGAATATCAATGCTTATATTAGGAATAGTTATTGGTATTGTACAATTCAAATCTGCACTTTTCCAGGGGCAGTCTGCTATTGGCTCTATAGATCTTACCGGTAAACGTCCTGAAGAAAGTGGCCGTGCAATCCTCTTACCGGGACTTGTAGAAATGTATGCAGTTCTTGCTTTCCTTGTCGCCTTTCTTGTTATTTTGTGGGTTGGCGGAAAAGCATTTTAAAAAATACTTATGGGCATAGAAAAACTCGAGGAGAGAATAGTAAAGAAATCTCAGAGAGAGGCAACTCTCTTTCTGGAGAAAGAAAAAAGAAAGATTAAGCAGGAACTTGAACAATTTGAAAAACAAAAGAATGAGGAATTTGAAGCAGATTTCCAGAAGTTTCTTGTTAACCTTGAAAATGAAAAGCAAAGAAAAATTGACCAAGCAACGCTTGACATGGAAAG
Source organism: uncultured Caldisericales bacterium (assembly GCA_964405445.1). Lineage (GTDB taxonomy): Bacteria > Caldisericota > Caldisericia > Caldisericales > Caldisericaceae > CAJXKN01. The sequence goes on from CAYONU010000003.1 coordinate 9,480, forward strand.
GAAGCTTCTTGAAGAAAAGAGAAATATTCTTGACAATTTGTTCCTGCAAGTAGAAGATCAAATCGTTTCGCTGGACGAAGATTCATATATTCGTTTCCTTGAAAGTCTTATTATAAAGGATGCGCCTTCGGGTAAATCCATTTTATTCGTTAATAAACGCGACCATAAACTTTTTGATAAGAGGATCATAGATGAGATGAATAAGAAATTAGGGAAAAATAAAAGTATAGGACTTTCTCCCGAAATAATAAACATAAAAGGTGGATGCATTATAAAAGGCAGCGAAGTCGAAATTGATGATTCTATTCACTCACTTGTGCAAGAACTGAGAGAGAAGATGGAGATAGATATTGCAAAGAAAGTCTTTGAGGGACAAAATGAGAGATGAGTTTGCTATCAAACAAGAGAATATAGATAGCTACAACTACATTTCCGGTAGGATAAAGGTACTTGAGACTAACCTTCTTTCAAATGCCTCTTTGGAGGATCTTATCCGCCTTCCTATAGATGGGATATATAAACAGCTTATGGAAACTCCTTATAGATCTTTTATCTCAGGTAGTGATGCAGATTCAATAAGCAAAGCTATTTTTGCAAGGTATGAAGCAGAGCTTTCTGAAATAGGAAGATACGTTCCTTTTGGTTTCATAAATGTTTTTTTTCGAAGTAAGAGGATTTTTTTGAAGATTAAAGAATGGGCACTTGTTCCTCCTAATGAAAAATTAGAGGGTTTGGATGAAGAACTAAAAAGGTTTTTAGAAACAGGTGAGGGAGATTTTCCTTTAGAATTTAAAGAGGCCTTTGATGCAATGAAAAAGGTGAAGGATTATCCTTTTAAAGCAGGATGGCTTGTGGATTTATACTATACAAAGTATCTGCATCATTTTGCCGAACAGACAAAGAGTGCTCTTATAGAAGAATTTTTTAATACATATGCAGAAGGCAAACTATTCATTTTTCTCTATAGATTAAGTGATTTTGCCCTTTTTAAAGAGATTGACGAGAAGACCTTTTTAGAAACACTGTATCTTGTCTTTAGGCTCTTTCCTGAGAGTACCGTTGCTAAAAATTTGCAAAGTATCAAGAGTGCAGAAGAATTTAAGGAGTTTTCAAAAAGAGCTTCTTCATATCCTTTTGTGCTTGCATCGGAAAATTCTCTTGATGAAGGGCTGAGAAATAAACTTCTAAATGTACTTGAAAAATGCAAATTCATAAATGTAGGGATTGAAGTAATATTTATGTATCTGAAGCGCCTTGAATTTGAGGTAGAGAACATCTCTATGATCGTGAGAGGGAAGAGTACGGGAATGAATGAGAAGGAGATTTCCGAAAGGATAAGTGTTGCTTATGCATAAGCTTGCTTTTATAGGGGAAGAACGATTGGGAATACTTTTCAGAAACTTTGGGTTTGCTGGATTTCCCGTACATAATATAGATGATGCAAAACAAAAGTTTTCTGAGATAGTAAAGAAAAAGGAATTTGATATAGTTGTCACTACAGAGGATTTTGCCGATGCTGTCAGAGGATTTATTCAAAGAAAAGAAATGCTTTTTCCTATAATTTTTGTCCTACCTGCACCTGTAAATTACAAAGGTGTAGGGATAGAATGGATTAGAGATGCAGTAGAAAGTGCAGTAGGCATTGATATCCTTTCAAAAAAGAATGTGTAAGGAGTGTGAGATATGAAAGAAAAGGTAGGAAAGATTGTTAAAGTATCCGGTCCGTTAGTTGTTGCTGAAGATATTCCTCAGGCAAAGATGTACGAAATGGTACATGTAAGCGATAAAAAACTTTTTGGAGAAATTATTGAGATAAAAGGAAATAGATCATCCATACAGGTTTATGAGGATACAAGCGGCATAGGACCTGGCGAGCCTGTTTATGCAACTGGGCAGCCTCTGAGTGTAGAATTAGGGCCGGGACTTATTGGTTCAATATATGATGGAGTGCAGAGGCCACTTGATAAACTTCTTAAAAAATATGGTGATTTTGTTGTAAGAGGTGCATATGAACCTGCATTGGATCGGGCGAAGAAATGGCTATTTAATCCCGTTATGCATAAAGGAGATGTAGTAAAAACAGGAGATGTTATCGGTGAGGTTCAGGAAACACCCGTTATTATGCATAGAGTACTTGTCCCGGTAGGAGTAGAAGGTGAAGTTGTAGACATTATTAAAAAGAAAGAGGTGACAGTAGAAGATATTGCAGCAAAGATCAAAACTGCTCAAGGGGTAGAAGAAATAAAACTTTATCAGGAATGGCCTGTAAGAATTGCACGTCCTGTACTAAAAAGACTTCCCCCTGATACGCCTCTTATTACAGGGCAACGCGTTATAGACGCTTTCTTTCCGATAGCAAAGGGAGGTACTGCCTGTGTACCTGGACCATTTGGCAGCGGCAAAACCGTCATTCAGCATCAGTTATCCAAATGGTCTGATGCAGATATTATTATATTCATTGGCTGCGGGGAGCGAGGAAATGAAATGACGGACGTTCTCATGGAGTTCCCGGAACTCACGGACCCACGTACAGGGCGGCCTTTGATGGAGCGAACAATCCTTATAGCGAATACATCTAATATGCCTGTTGCTGCAAGGGAAGCATCTGTATTTACAGGTATCACAATGGGTGAATATTACAGAGATATGGGATATAATGTTGCTTTAATGGCAGATTCTACATCTCGTTGGGCAGAAGCAATGAGAGAAATGTCAGGACGACTTGAAGAAATGCCGGGAGAAGAAGGTTATCCTGCGTATCTTGCTTCTCGTATTGCAAGCTTCTATGAAAGAGCAGGAAGAGTTGTTGTTCTTGGAAGCAAAGAAAGGCAGGCAACGCTGAGTGTTATTGGCGCTGTTTCTCCTCCCGGGGGTGATCTCTCTGACCCTGTTGTACAGTCAACACTAAGAACTGTAAGAGTTTTCTGGTCTCTCGATGCACAGCTTGCCTATGCACGACATTTTCCATCTATTCATTGGTTAAGAAGTTATTCGTTGTATGCGGACATGCTTTCGGATTTTTATAAAAAAGCAATGGGTAATGAATGGGTTGAGATGCGTCAGGAAGCAATGAGAATACTGAGAAGAGAGTCAGAGCTCCAGGAAATGGTGAGGCTTGTCGGTATAGATTCTTTATCGCCGAAGGACCGTCTTGTAATGGAAACGTCACGTTCAATAAGAGAAGATTTTCTTCAACAAAATGCATTTATGGATGTTGATACATATACCTCTTTGAAAAAGCAGTACAGGATGATGCGATTGATTCATCTGTTTCATAAATTCTCAACAGAAGCACTTAACAAAGGAGTAAGTCTGGATAAGATTATTTCCCTTCCTGTAAGAGTCGACATTTCAAGAGCTAAGCTTATTCCGGAGAAAGAGATGGAAAAGTTCGATGCAATAGAGAAAGAAATTCATAATTCTTTTGATAATTTGGTAAAAGAGGTGCAAAATGGCTAAGGAATACGTAACAGCAAGAGAAATATCAGGTCCTTTATTGGTTGTTGACCATGTTGAGGGAGCAAAATACAACGAGATCGTTAAAATAAAGGCAGCAGATGGCAGTATAAAAAACGGACAGGTACTTGAAGTCGATGGCGATAAAGCGCTCATACAGGTATTTGAAGGCACTTCCGGATTAAACCTCGGGCAAACAAAAGTAAGGTTTCTGGGCAGAGGTGTAGAAGTAGGACTTTCTCCATCTATTCTGGGCAGGATATTCGATGGCTCGGGTAGACCTATTGACGGTGGCCCTTCTGTTATTCCTGATAAACAAAAGGATATTAATGGTAATCCAATGAATCCTTATGCAAGGAATTATCCTTCTGAATTCATACAAACAGGTATTTCTGCTATTGATGGACTGAATACACTTGTAAGAGGACAAAAGTTACCCATTTTCTCTGGTTCTGGCTTGCCGCATGCACAAATTGCGGCACAGATTGCCAGACAGGCAAAAGTACTTGGAAAAGAAGAAAAATTTGCAGTTGTCTTTGTTGCTATGGGTATCACATTTGAAGAAGCTAATTTTTTCATAAGTGATTTCAGAAAGACAGGTGCACTGGAACGCTCTGTAATGTTTGTGAATCTTGCTAATAGCCCTGTCATCGAGAGAATTGCAACACCTCGATTCGGCTTAACTGTTGCAGAGTACCTTGCATTTGATTTAGGAATGCATGTACTTGTTATACTAACTGATATGACAAACTACTGTGAAGCTTTGAGAGAAATTTCTGCAGCACGTAAAGAAGTGCCTGGTAGAAGAGGTTACCCCGGATATATGTATACGGACCTTGCAACAATGTATGAAAGAGCAGGGAGAATAAAAGGAAAGAAAGGCTCTATTACACAGATCCCGATACTAACGATGCCAGAAGATGATAAAACACATCCGATAGTGGACCTTACCGGTTACATTACCGAAGGTCAAATATTCTTGAGTAGAAATCTTTTCCAGCAAGCAATTTATCCTCCTATTGATGTATTACCTTCTCTTTCAAGGCTTAAAGATAAAGGTATTGGAAAAGGAAAAACACGGGAAGACCATCCGGACGTGCTGAACCAACTCTTTGCAGCGTATGCACGTGGAAGAGAAGTAAGAGAGCTTGCAGTCGTATTAGGTGAATCAGCTCTTACGAAGGCTGACCTTATATTTGTCCGTTTTGCAGATGAATTTGAGCAAAAATTCGTAAAGCAGGGCGAGTATGAGAACCGTTCAATTGAAGAAACACTTGACATAGGGTGGCAATTGTTATCAATGCTACCTGTTGGCGAATTGAAGCGTGTCAGGCCTCAGTTCATTAAAAAGTACTTGAGTAAATACACAAAAGAGGAAAGCATAAAAAATGTTGCTTAATGTAAGCCCCACCCGAATGGAGCTTCTCCAGTTGAAAGAGAGATATGCTCTTGCAAAGAGAGGGCACAAGCTTTTAAAAGATAAATTGGAAGGTCTTATGCGTGGTTTCCTTGACGTTGCTAATGAATTTATCAAAAGGCGTGAAGCGCTTGATAGGGAATTTATGAAATTACAAAGCAGTTACTATGTTTCTATAGCCGATATCTCCACAGAGGAATTAAATGCACTTTTTTTAGGAAGTAACTTCTCCATCAGCATCACCTCGGAAACAAAATCTATTATGAATGTAAAATTCCCCGTATTCAAAGAAGAGATGAAGGGTGTACCATATGCATACCCCGTTACTTTTACACATAAGGAAGTTGATGATGTTTTCAGGAAAATGCGGGAAGTTATTAGAGAAATTATTGCCCTTTCTTCTATTGAAAGAGAACTCTATCTCATTGCTGAAGAAATTTCAAAAACACGGAGAAGAGTTAATGCTCTTGAATATATTATGATACCTGACATCGAAGAGACAATTAAATATATTTCAAACAAATTAGAAGAAATGGAACGTGGGAATATCGCTCGTTTGCTTAAGATAAAAGATATTATAAGAAGTCATTAGATAGCTTCTTTGTAGGCTTATTATATATAATCGGTTTGAGGAGTTCCGAATACTCTTATTTTAAAAACTCTTAACTTAATAGAAAGGAGGATACAGCTTCTCAGGTTTTTGCTGTGTAAGAATTAGATGAAAATATTAAAAACAGAGAAAATATGTACAGGTAATCTTCTTACTTTTTATAGAAAGATTGTTCGTCATAATGATGGCACCGAATGGAACAGGGAAATGGTGAGTTATGGTGCAAGTGCTGCTGCTGTTATTGCTGAATACAAAGGTAGTATTGTTCTTGTGTCCCAATTTAGACCCGCTGTAGAAAAAACTCTCCTGGAAATACCTGCAGGAAAAATCGAAAAGGATGAAACACCGGAAAAAGCAGCTGTAAGAGAGTTAGAAGAAGAAGTAGGCATCATTCCTATTAATATAAGAAAAATCGCAGAATTCTATTCAACTCCGGGCTTCACGGATGAAAAAATGTATCTTTTTTATGCAGATCAGTTTAAGAAAGGAAATACACATCCTGATCCGGGCGAAGTGTTAAATGTAAAACTCTTGCCTGTTTCACAGGTGAATGAATATTTACTGACAAATAAAATAGAAGATGCCAAAACATATATAGGACTTTTATATTGGAAGGTGATAAAAAGAAAGAATGAGCAAAGATAGTTCAGAAAAAAATATAGCTTTATTTTTAAGATTTCTTTCTTTCAGGGAAAAAATGCCAAAGAATACAATTAATGCATATGGCAATGATATTAAAAAATTTGTACAATTTACTAACAAAAAGGGAATTATGGAGTTAAAAGACATTAACGAAGAAATCATTGATTTATATGTAAAAAATCTTGAGAAAAGTATGAAGCCAGCAACTATTAAGCGGAATATATCAAGCTTGCGAAAGTTTTTTAAGTATCTGAAGAAAAAACGGGTGATAAATAAGAACGATCTTGTAAAACCTGTACAATTTGTTGACATTTCTAATAATTTCCCTGTAGTACTTACTATAAACGAAGTAAAATTAATCGTGAAAGCAGTTAAAAGTAGAGGGTTCCTCGCACTGAGAGACAAAGCAATAATTCTCTTTATCTATAGCACAGGAGCTAAAGTATCTCAGGTATGCAATGCAAAGGTTAAAGATCTTGATCTACTAAATGCAGTTTTTGTGCATAATAGTGATATGGGTAAGCGAGAAATTCCTTTTAGCAAAGAAGTAATACCTGTTCTTAATAGGTATCTTGCCGAAAGAAAAAAAATTCTTGAAAGGAGAAGTAAATTAGATTCTAAGTATATTTTTCTGAATAGAAGTGGTGATAGATTAACTCGGCAGGGTATATATTTCATAGTGAGGAAATACGCAAAAAAAGCGAAAATCCAAAAAATAGTATCGCCCTATACTCTAAGGTATTCTATTATTTCTCACCTTTTTTTCTACGGTGACGTAAGTCTTAAAGAATTGAAGGAGATTTTCGGATATACTGCTACTCCGCCGCTTATCTTGATGCATAGCATACTTCCAAAGACGAGAACAAATTTTGTATTTCTTGAAACTCACCCGGTTTTTAGGAGCGCATAGATGCTTTACCTCCAATATAAGATATATAAATTTATAGCTACTCATTTTTCTGAACCTTTTTGTTACAGAATAGCAAGGTTTATCGGTACACTGAATTTTTTTCTGTTTTTCAAGAAGAGAAGGAAAGTGTTAAAAAATCTGTCCTGCATACTTAAAAGTACAGATAAAAAAAAGATGAGGAGAATTGCTCTAAATCTTTATGAAAATTTTGCTATGAATATAGCAGATTACTTTTTTCTTTTGTTTAAATGGGACAAAAAGCAGATCGGCAAACGTATTATATTAAATGGTGCTGATGAAAAATTGAAAGAGCTTTCTTCATCAAAGAGAGGTATAATTATTCCTACTGCACATCTTGGCAATTGGGAGGCCGCAGGTTTTATACTTGGTTATATGGGTTATCGTGCACACGGAATTGGACTTCCACAGCCAGATAAACGACTGGAGGAGTTGTATCAAAAGATGAGGGAAAAAGGTAATGTTTTCGTCCATCCTTTTAAAAGCGGAGTAATTAATGTGTATCGTGCAATAAAGAACAATGAGATTGCTTCAATAGTAAGTGATAGAGATATAAATAAAGATGGTGTTAAAGTAAATTTCTTTGGAAAATGTGTAACATTTCCCGGTGGGGCAGCCCTTCTTGCCTATAGGACAGGTGCAAGGAGCATTTCCGGTTTTGCCGTAAGGGAGGGAAGGAAGTATAGAGCTTATTTAGGCCCTGAGATAATAGTTGATAGAAGTAAAGAAGAAAAGGCATTTGTTAAGGAGTACATACAAACATTTGCAACTATACTGGAAAAATACGTAAGCAAGTTTCCTGACCATTGGTATCATTTTTTTGATTATTTTGAGGAGTATAAATGCTCATAGCCATTATTCCTGCGTATAATGAGGAAAAAAATATAAAAGAGGTAGTCCAAAAGACTATAAAATATGTAGATCTCGTTGTTGTAGTGGACGACGGTTCTACTGATGCAACAAGCAGAGAAGCAAAAGATGCAGGTGCATTTGTTATAAAAAATGAGCAGAATAAAGGCAAAGCAGAAGCAATGAGGCTCGGATTTAAGTACGCACTTCAAAGTAAAGCAGATTTTGTTGTAGTCCTGGATGCTGATGGTCAACATAATCCAGATGAAATTCCTTTATTTACAGACGAAGCGAAAAAAGGCTTTGATATTGTAGTAGGCGCAAGGAAATTTGACAGGAAACTTATGCCACGTATAAGGATATTTGCTAATTCTTTTTCCTCATTTTTTACTACTCTTGTTGCTCACGCAAAAATTCTGGATAGCCAATCAGGATACAGAATCATTAGAAGGAATGTTTTGGAGAAAATACATTTCACGTCCAGCAGATATGAAATAGAAACAGAGATGCTCATTAAAGCTGCAAAATGTGGGTTTAAAATAGGATTCATACCAATTGAAACAATATATACGGCACGTGCAAAGAGTGCAGTGAATCAGTTCATTGACCCAGTGAAGTTTTTATTCCTCGTTCTTAAATTATTTTTCTGGAGGTGCAGGTGAGAGAGGTATTGGACCTACATATTCATTCACACTTCAGTATGGCGACAAGCAAGAATATGGATTTAGAGCATATGTCAGAATGGGCACGGAAAAAGGGTATAACGATCCTTGCAACAGGGGATATTACTCATCCATTATGGGTAAATACACTTAAGAACAAACTTACTGATCTACAAAATGGCCTTTTTGAATTCAATGGAACAAAATTTATCCTCTGCGGTGAAGTTAATATTGTTTTCAAAAAAAATGAAAAGTTAAGAAAAATTCATCTCCTTGTTGCCGTACCTTCCTTTAAATTGTTAACTGCTCTTGACAGAGTGCTCTCACATTTTGGTAATCTTTCTGTGGATGGTCGCCCAACCCTATTTATATCAGGAGAGCAGTTTGTTAAAGTTGTTTCCTCTATATCTGATGAAATTTTTATCATTCCTGCACATATCTGGACACCCTGGTTTGGGTTGTTTGGGTCCAAATCAGGTTTTGACAGAATTGAAGATTGTTTTGGGAAAGAAACAGAAAAGATCTTTGCACTTGAAACAGGGTTGAGCTCAGATCCTTATATGAATTATCTTGTGAGAGATATTGATCGCTTTACTATGGTATCAAATTCTGATGCACACTCTCCCGAAAACATAGCAAGGGAAGCTAATGTAATGAAAGATATCTTTTCTTATAAAGATATTTTTGATATAATAAAGAATAAGGATAAAAGGTTTCTCTTTACAATCGAATTTTTTCCTGAGGAAGGAAAATATTTTGGGGACGGGCATAGAAAGTGTAATGTGCACTTTGTACCTAAAGATAAAAAGAAAGTGCTTTGTCCTATATGTGGCAAACCGCTCACTTACGGAGTTTTTCATAGAGTAATGGCACTTGCAAATTGGAAAAAAGAAGAGAGAAAAAACGACAAAATTCCGTTTAAACATGTTATCCCTCTTAAAGAGATTATTGCGCAGGTTGTAGAAAAAGGCAAAAATACAAAGACAGTCGATAATATATATCAGCATGTAGTGAGTATATTTGGCAGTGAATTGAATGTCCTGATTTTTGAAAAGGAAGAGACACTGTTCAGCAAGCTCGATACAGAAATTGCAGAGGCAATTGTAAGCATGCGGAAGGAAAACGTAGAAAAACAAATTGGGTACGATGGCGTTTACGGCAAAATATTAATAAAAAAGAAAAACAAGGAGGGTCAACTTGGAATCTTTGATCGATCGTTTTGGTAGAAGAATTACATATATACGTTTTTCCGTTACCCCTCGTTGCAATTTTGATTGTATATATTGCTCTTCACATATCAGTGAAAGCGCAAAGAGCAGAGAATTTAACATAGAGGACATTGCATTTCTATTTAATACAGCATCCCAACTTGGCATTAAAAAGGTACGCTTAACAGGCGGAGAGCCTCTTATTCGCAGAGATATTGTAGATGTTGTAAAAAGAATCAAAGCAAACCAAGAGATAAAAGAAATTGTTTTGACAACAAATGGATCTCTACTAAAATATCTTGCTGAGCCTTTAAAGAAGGCGGGTCTTACACGAGTCAATATAAGTTTAGATAGTATGCGGAGAGATGTATTTAAAAAAATAACCAAAAGAGACAACTTTGATAATGTAATTGAGGGTATAAAAAAATCTGTTGAAGTAGGGCTTGTTCCAATAAAAGTGAATGTTGTATTGATGCGTGGAATAAACGAAGAAGACGTTATTCCTATAGTAGAATTATCCTTGTGCTACCCTATCATTGTGCGTTTCATTGAGTTGATGCCTGTGAAAGGAAATAATTTCTGGAGAGATCATTATATGCCTTTCTCTAAAGCCCTGAGCACGATAAGAGAAAAATATAAGCTAATTAAAAGTGAAGGCACAAAAGGAGAAGTTGCTGATTATTATAAAGTTGTAGGAAGTAAGGGAAAAGTAGGCTTTATTACTCCTGTAAGTCAGCATTTTTGTAGTAACTGCAATAGGATTCGTATTACTGCTTCAGGGAAGATATACCCCTGCCTTTTCTCAAAGGAATACGTAGATATATGGGATACTGTAAAAGCAAAAAGAAGAAAAGAGTTGGTGAAGCTCATTAAAAGGTCCGTTGAGATTAAACCAAAGGAGCATGGGCCAATTGAACAGAATGATAAAGTATTTATTGAAAATATGCGAGAACTTGGAGGATGATGAAATGAGTCAAATTGATGAAAATGGACGAGTAAGAATGGTAAATGTTACAAAGAAAAACGAAACGTTAAGGTTTGCCAGGGGACATGCAAGAATAAGAATGCGAAAAGACGTACTTGATAAAATTATTGCGGGCGAGGTCGAGAAAGGAGATGTACTAAGCGCTGCAAAAATTGCTGGCATCCTCGCATCGAAAAAAACTGATGAATTGATTCCATTATGCCATCCATTGAATATTACACACGCAGATGTGCGTTTTAAAATAGCTAAAGATCCACCTACTATTGAAATTGAAACAACTGCTGAACTTGTCGGGCGAACAGGCGTAGAAATGGAAGTTCTAGTCGCAGCTTCTGCTGCTGCTCTTACTATATACGATATGTGTAAATCAATGGACAAAGAGATGACAATTGACAATATTTATCTCATCGAAAAATCTGGAGGTAAGAGCGGTCATTTTATGAGAAAGATTGATTCATAATTTATTCTTGACAGGAATAAAAAAAATGATAAACTTAATATTTGTTATGTTTTCAAAAGGAGGTTAAATGGAGAATATAATGGATTTTTCCAGGGCGAAGCCAGCTTTGGAAGTACCGTATCTTCTTGAGGTCCAAAGGCAATCGTACGATGACCTCATAAACAGAAAAATAGGAGAAATTTTAAAAAAGGTATTTCCCATTGATACAAAAAAAATTAGGCTCGAATTCGTTGATTATTCCATAAGTAATCCTATAAGGCCTATTGAGGATTGCTTGCGCATTGGCACTACATACGAACTACGTGTAAATGCCCGTTTCAGGCTGATATATAAGGATACCGGTGAAATCAGAGAGCAAGAAGTATACCTTGCAGATATCCCTATAATGACATCAGAAGGATGCTTCATCATTAATGGCAGAAAGAGAGTTATTGTAGAGCAATTGATACGTTCTCCTGGTGTGTACTTCCAAACAAGCAGAGATAGAGACACAGGTATTCTAAATTATATTGTTACAATGATTCCTGATCATGGGAATTGGATGGATATGGAATCAGGTAGAGATAATATTATATATATGAGGCTTAAAAAGAAGATGCGAAAAGTTCCCCTTTCTGCTGTCCTTAAAATAATAGGTTTTTCTTCTAACGATGAAATACTATCTACTTTTGACAGAGAGATGTCGATAAATGTTGTCCCATCGTCTCCATTTTCTTACGAAATGGCTTTAGGCAAAAAAATTCAAACAAGCGTGAGAAATAAGGAAGGAAAAGTAATTGTTAAAAAAGGTACGGTATTTACGGAGGAAATTCCCGAGGTCCTTGCTAAAAACGGAATGGAAAGAGTTACTATTAAAGTAAAAGGTACAGATTATTGGGTTGAACAGACTGTGAAAAGGGATAGAACAAACACTCCGGAAGAGGCAATGATAGAAATTTATAAAATCTTGCATCCTAAGGAAAGGGTTACGTTAGAAGCTGCACGTTCACTTGTAGAAGGGCTTTTAAAAGATCCAAAGAGAAACAGTTATTATCCAGTTGGGCGGTATAAAATTAACACTAAATTTAGTACAGACACTACTAGTCCAACCCTCACAAAAGAAGATTTTGTAAATATTATCAATTATTTGATAGATATACGGGAAGGTATTAGAAAAGAAGATGATATTGATAACTTGATGAATAGAAGAGTAAGGACTGTCGGCGAACTTATCGGCGAAGAGATAGAAAAAGGACTGATTAGAGTCCAGAGAAGTGCAAGGGATAGAATTACTATCTCTCAGAAAAATGAGATTAAACTCTCGGAAGTTATTAATGCAAAGATTATAACCGGTCAACTTCGCCAATTCTTCGGCACAAACCAACTATCACAGTTTATGGAAGAAACGAATCCACTTTCTGCTTTAGCGCATAAAAGAAGATTAAGTTCTTTAGGGCCTGGGGGACTCCATAGAAAAAGGGCAGGAGTAGAAGTAAGAGATATACACCATTCACATTATAGTAGAATATGCCCTATTGAAACGCCGGAGGGACAAAATATAGGCCTGATTAATTCACTTGCTTCATATGCAAAAGTGAATAAATATGGCTTTATTACAGCTCCATATAGAAAAGTTGTAAAAGGCATAGTAAGAAATGAAATTGTACGACTCACTGCAGGCGATGAAGAAAAGTATACCATAGCCCAAGCGAATACACCTGTTAATAACAAAGGGAGGATTACTTCTGATTATGTTATTGCTCGTGAAAAAAGTGAATCGGGAGAAATCATACCCAGGGTTGTTCCAAAGGATAAAGTAGAACTAATGGATATTGTCCCTCAACAAGTCATAGGAGCATCTGCATCCCTTATCCCTTTTCTTGAACATGACGATGCAAATAGAGCCCTTATGGGATGCAATATGCAGAGGCAGGCAGTACCGTTAATTAATCCTGAGTTACCGAGAGTTGCAACAGGCATAGAAAAAAGAATTCCTATTGATAATGGAGACTTACCACTTGCAGAGGAAGATAGTACAATTTCTCTGGTAACCGGCAGCCAGATTTATATGGTTCCTGATGGAGCAAAAAGTAAAGATATTTCAGTATATAAAGAAGCAAAAGATCTGAAAATAAATCTTTTAAACCGTATAAAACAAAAAGAGATCTTTTTGTTTGGTTATAGGCCAGCGATCAAGGAATACGAAAAATACATAGGAGGAAAACTCAGCCCTCTAATGATTGATAAGCTTACTTCTAAAGGAATAGAGCAAATATCTATAATTGAATCGAGTAAGCTGCAAAAATTTCCTATAATGAAATGCTTCAATCTTGAAAAGAATGAGGCAGTTGTCAATCTGATTGCCGCAGAAGAAATTACCAGCAAGAAGAAAAAGGCAATCATAAGCATAGGGCAAAAAATATCCGATACAAAATTAAACAGACTATTCAACAGCAAAGTTAAAGAGATTAAAGTAAAGGAAAATGACAAGATTGTCCAAAAGCCCATATTTTCAATCAATCTAACAGCTGTTGGCAAAAACATTGTGAACAAAGGACTTTTTGCTACACTTATTAATGGTAAGGAGAGCATTCATGTTGAACGCAGAATCACAGAAGAGCTTCTAAAGAAGCTTTACGAAAAAGGTGTTACAGATATCCTTATTTACTCAGAAGGAGATGTAGAGACATTTTCTCTTGGAAAGCTGAACCTTGATGTTGTAGATTGCGTAGCTGCCCAAGACTATACTTCCGGAAGTGGCAAGAGGAAAAAATATATTCTAAGAAAGGGAGAAATAATATCCCTTGATAAATTGAACAAGATTGCAAGAGCTGGTATATCTAAGTTAAAGGTAAAAGAAAGCAAAGTCTACCACTTAAAAAAGTTTTATCGAACAAACCAGGATACTTGTAGGAATGAACGTTCCATTGTTAAGAAAGGACAGCATGTGAAAAAAGGCGAACCTATTGCGGATAGCTATGCAACAAAAAATGGAGAACTTGCCCTTGGAATAAATGTACTTGTAGCATACATTCCCTGGTATGGCTATAATTACCAGGATGCTGTAATTGTAAGTAGAAAACTTGTGAGTGATGATCGTTTAACTTCCATACATGTAAAGGAATACAACGTTGAGTTACATGAAACTGAATATGGGGATGAAGAGCTTAGTGCTGATCCACCTGATGTATCAAAGGAAGCTAAACGCTTTTTAGATGAAAACGGCATTATAAGGGTAGGCTCTCATGTTGGCCCGGGCGATATTCTTGTAGGTAAAACAACGCCGTTCCCTGAAGAAGACGAGACAAGCGAAGCAAGACTTTTTAGAACTTTATTCAATAATAGACCCAGTAATATTAAAAATAGTTCCTTTAAAGTGCCACCTGGCGAAGCCGGAGTAGTTGTCGATGTAAGGCAATTTGCAGAAGAGGATGGATATGAACTTGCCAGAGGTGTTAAAAAACTTATCAAGATACACATTGCAAGAAAAAGAAAAATTATTGTAGGCGATAAAGTCTCCGGAAGGCATGGAAATAAAGGTGTTATCAGTAAAATATTACCTGAAGAAGATTTACCATATCTTGATGATGGGACTACTGTTGATGTGATCCTAAGCCCTTTAAGTGTTCCATCTCGAATGAATCTTGGACAGATCCTTGAAACAAACATTGGCCTTGCTGCAAGAAAACTTAATATAAGAGTCATAACTCCTGCGTTTAATGGGGCAAATGAAAAAGATGCTAAAGGTTTGCTCAAAAAGGCTAAACTGCCTGAATCAGGTAAATTTACTATGTATGATGGGCGCACCGGTAAACCTTTTGACTATAAAGTAACACTCGGAGAGTCATATCTGATAAAATTAAATCATCTTGCAGAGGACAAACTTCATGCACGTTCTGTGGGAAAATATACGCTCATTACGCAGCAGCCAGTAGGCGGGAAAGCACAATTTGGTGGACAGAGACTTGGAGAGATGGAGGTATGGGCACTTGAAGCATATGGAGCTTCTAACCTTTTGCAGGAAATGCTTACTATTAAGTCCGACGACCTTGCAGGAAGAAAACATGCATATGAAGAAATTTCAAAAGGCAATACAATACTTAAGCATGGCATTCCTGAATCATTTAATGTACTCCAGAGGGAATTGCGTGGTCTTATGCTTGATTTAAGAGCATTACCTGAGCAAGAGAAAGAAAAACCAAAAAAAGAAAGAATTACACCCATAAAGAAAAAGGTAAAACTTATTTTAAAAAAAGGGAGGTAAATAGTGAGATTGTATGAATTAAAAAAGATTAGAAATGTTGCTGTAGTCGGGCATGTAAACACAGGAAAGACGACAATGGCAGAGGCTATCCTTTTCAAGAAAAAGCTCATTACACGGATGGGTAAAGTAGAAGATGGAAATACCGCATCTGATTACCAGCCAGAGGAAAAAGAAAGAGCTATTAGTATCAGCTTGTCGTTAATTCCTTTCGAACACAAGGATACGAAAATTAACTATATTGACGTACCTGGTTATGCAGATTTTGTTGCGGAGGCTCTTAGCGGGATAAGAGCAGGAGATAATGGGCTAATTGTTGTTAACGCTACTGCTGGTATTGAAGTACAAACAAGAAGATACTGGAATTACCTTGCAAAAGAGAATAAACCACGTGCATTTTTTATAAATAAGCTTGATGCCGAAGGAACTGAGTTTGATAAACTTATTAACCAAATAAAGGGGAATTTTAGCACAAAAGCAGTGCCTATTACAGTTCCTGTAATGGACGGTGGAAAAATTACAGGAGTGTATTATTTGCTATCTGAGGAAAAGGAGCCAGCAGGTGTAATAAGCAATACTGCTAATTATAAAAAAGAGCTTGTTGAGATTGCAGCGGAGAGCGACGATACATTACTTGAAAAATACCTTGAAGAAGGTACACTTACCCTCGATGAGATCAAAAAAGGGCTGAAGGAAGCATTCTCCAAAAAGAATTTTTTTCCGATTCTTTCGGGTTCTGCTCTTACACTTGTTGGAATTGATGAACTCTTAGATTTTATTGTTGAATATATGGTTCCACCGGATCTTTTTGGAAGTATTGGGGGGATTAATCCGAAAACAAATGAAAAAGAAGAAAGAAAAATTTCTCCGGACGAAAATTTTTCTGCATTTATTTTCAAAACGTTGAGTGATCCTTACGTAGGGAAACTTTCTTTCGTGAAGGTGTACTCAGGTAAACTGAAATCAAATAATGCAGTTTATAATAGCTCAAAGAACGTTATGGAGAAAGTATCACAACTGCTATTTGTACGTGGTGCAAGTCAGGAGCCTGTCAGTGAAATTAGTGCAGGTGACATTGGCATTATAACGAAACTTGCTACGACTCAAACAAATGATACTCTATCTGATAAAAATGTACCTATCGTATATCCAAAGATCACTTTTCCCGTTCCTATGCTCTCTCGTGCTATGAGGCCAAAAACTAAAGCAGATGAGGATAGAATGAGCATAGGCTTATCAAAAATTATGGATGAGGACCCCACTATAAAACTTACCAAAAATGCTGAAACCAAAGAACAAATTATATCTGGTATTGGAGAAACACATCTCTCCGTTATTACTGAAAAACTGCAGAAACGGTACAATGTAAACATTGAACTTAGTGTGCCGAAAGTGCCTTATCGTGAAACAATAACGGGCAAGTCGAAAGTTGAAGGCAAGTATAAAAAACAAACCGGAGGGCACGGGCAGTATGGACATTGCTGGTTAGAGGTTTCTCCTCTTAAGCGGAGCGAAGATTTTGAATTCGTTAATAAGATTTTCGGAGGTGCTATTCCAAAACAGTACATACCTGCAGTGGAAAAAGGAGTAAAGGAAGCAATGAAGCATGGTATACTTGCAGGATATCCTGTTGTAGATATTAAAGTAACAGTGGTAGATGGGTCATATCACCCTGTAGATTCTTCAGAAATGGCGTTTGAAATCGCAGGATCTATGGCACTGAAAAAAGCTCTTGAGCAATGCAACTCAATTATTCTTGAACCTATCGAGAAATTAACAATTACTGTAGATGAGCAGTACATGGGTGATGTAATTGGAGATTTGAATAGTAAACGTGGTAGAGTTTTGGGAATGAGAGCAGAAAACGGAAAACAAATTATAGAAGCATTAGCACCTCTTGCTGAAATTTTAAATTACGCTAACGATCTTAATTCTATTACACAGGGGACCGGTGAATTTTTGATGGAGCATTCTCACTATGAACCTGCTCCTCCAAAAGTGGCTGAAAAAGTGGTTCAAAAGGCCGAAATAAAGGAAAAACAATAGGAGGTGAAATTTATTGAAACATGACAAGGTAGAGGCACTTAAACTTTTACTTGCTTCTAATGAAAATGTTAAAGAATGGTCCCACGGTGAAGTAAAAAGAGCAGAGACATACAGTTATAGGACGTACTCGCCTGAACCTGATGGTTTATTCTGTGAGAAAATATTTGGTCCTGTGCGGAACTATCAGTGCCATTGTGGCAAGCTGAAAGGCATTCAGTATAAAGGCTTAACATGTCCGATATGTGGAGTTGAGATTCTCCCGTCCAGCGTAAGAAGGGAAAGGTTTGGGCATATTGCACTTGCTTCGCCAGTAGTCCATATCTGGTATTTCAAGAATAATATTAATTATGTAGGGCTTCTTTTAGGATTACAAGCTAAGGCTGTTGAAAAGATCATTTATTTTGTTTCATACGTTGTGATTGATCCTAAGAAGACTAAACTTAGAATGAAACAATTGCTCTCTGATGAAGAGTACAGGATGTATAAGAAAGAAGGGCTTGATTTTGTTGCTAAGAAAGGCGGAGAAGCGATAAGGAGCCTGTTAAAAATGATTGATCTCAGGAAAATGAAAGAGCAGGCTGCCGAGAAGATTAAAAAAGGTACAAGACAGGAAAAAGTGATTGCAGTACGCCTTTTAGGCGTTGTGGATGGACTTATTAAAAATAATAGAAGACCCGAAGATATAGTAATCGATACACTCCCTGTTATTCCTCCGGACTTAAGGCCCCTTGTACCGCTTGAAGGGGGAAAATATGCATCAGATGACTTGAATGAGCTTTACAGAAGAGTGATAAATAGGAATAATAGGTTGAGAAAGCTTATGGGGGTCAATGCACCTGAAGTAATGCTCCAGAATGAGAAGAGGATGCTACAGGAAGCAGTAGATGCATTATTTGACAATGGTAGAAGAACATATCCTGTTTTAAGTTCTTCAAAAAGGCCGCTTCGTTCACTTACAGATATATTGAAAGGCAAAGAAGGCAGATTTAGAGAGAATCTCCTTGGTAAGCGTGTAGATTATTCCGGTAGGGCTGTTATTGTTATCGGGCCAGATTTAAAAATCGACCAATGCGGTGTTCCAAAAGAGATGGCTCTGGAATTATTTAAACCTTTTGTTATATATGAACTTTCAAAGTCAGGTTATAATAAAAGAAGAGCTAAGGAGCTTATTGAAAGCCCTACTCCTGAGGTTTGGAAAGCATTAGAGGATGTATCTAAAAATTATGTAGTGCTTCTGAATAGAGCACCCACGCTGCACAGACTAAGCATTCAAGCCTTTAAGCCAATCCTTACAGAAGGTAAAGCAATACAGCTTTCACCACTTGTATGCACTCCTTTCAATGCAGACTTCGATGGAGACCAGATGGCAATTCATTTGCCTATTTCTTTTGCTGCGCAGACTGAAGCACGTTTTCTTATGCTCTCTTCGCATAATATTCTTTCTCCTGCAAATAGCGATCCTCTGGATGGTCCTGTACAGGATATGGTCTTAGGCATCTATTATATGACTCTTGAGAACAAAGATAAGGAAGTCTATCCTCATTTGTTAGATAATCCTTCGGAGGTTACTCTTCTCTACGAAAGAAACACATTAGGCTTGCATGATAAAATTAAATATCTCATTAACGGAAAAAGGATAAACACAACTGTTGGTAGAGTAATATTTAACGATAAAATTAGAGAAAACATTTTTGATAATGAAAACGAGGCAAAACGCTTCAAGTTTATTAACAAAACCCTGGATAAATCGGAATTAGACAAGCTATTATCCGATTTTTATTCTGATTTCGGGTTGGTAAAAACAGATATCCTTTTGGATAATTTGAAGGAAATTGGCTTTAAATACTCTTCATATGCTGGAATGAGCATCGGTATGGATGATGTAAAAATACCTTCTGCAAGAAATAAACTAGTTGAGTTAGGTGACAAGAATACAAGGAAGATTAATGAAGAATATGAGCAAGGCTTACTCTCGTCAGAGGAGAGTTACAGGAGAATTATCGATGTGTGGCAGGATATCGCAGATAAGGTTAAGACTGCTGTATTCTCAAATTTTGACCCATTTGACACTGTATATATGATGGCAAACTCCGGGGCAAGAGGAAATAAAGACCAGGTTACTCAGATGGCTGGAATTAGGGGACTTATGGCTGGCCCTACAGGCAGAATTATAGAATTTCCAATTAAATCTAACCTGCGGGAAGGACTTACTATTCTTGAGTATTTCCTATCTACACACGGTGCAAGAAAGGGACAAGCAGATACTGCTCTTAAGACAGCTAATTCAGGATATCTTACAAGAAGACTTGTTGACGTAGCACATGGATTGATCGTTAGAGAAGAAGATTGTGCTTTACAAGAAATAAAACCTATAAAAATAGCTGATAAAGTAATTGAGCCACTCTCTGTAAGGGTAGTGGGAAAGATTGCAGCAGAGGATGTAATAAATTCCTCTACCCATGACACCTTTATATATAAAGGTGATACTATAAGTTATGAACAGGCTGAATTACTTGATAAGTTGAATATTCCAAAGATCAAAGTAGAAAATTATGTAGACGGAATAGATGTTGAGCCAATTTTAGAGGGCGATTCTGTAATCGTTTCTTTAAAAGAGCAAATTTGGGGTAGGTACGCGGCAGAAGATGTAATTGCGCCACAAGTAGCAAAAGAAGCTTCGTTAAAGGGCAAAATAAACAAAATAAATAATTCTATTGTCGCTGAAACAATTATAGATAAAAATACAGGAGAAATTATCGTCGAAAAGGGAGATGCAATAAGCAAGGGTATAGTAGAAAAATTAAAGAAATACAAAATAAAAAAAATAAAGTTGTTTACCAAAAAACCTTATGTTATCGTTAAAAGAAATGAATTGATTGATACAAAGAAAGCAGAGCAGATTGAAAAAGCCGGGATCAAAAAAGTAAAGGTACGTTCACCTATTACTTGCCATTCTGATCATGGTGTTTGTGCAAAATGCTATGGATTAGATCTTTCTTCTAGGGAGAATGTAAATGTTGGTGAGGCAGTAGGTGTGGTTGCTGCAGAATCCATTGGAGAGCCTGGGACACAACTTACCTTGAGGACATTTCATGCTGGAGGCGCAGCCATTGCAGACATTACTACCGGTTTACCTCGAGTTGAAGAGTTATTCAGTGCCCGCAGCCCAAGAGGCAAAGCTCTCATCGCTCCACTTACAGGCAGGGTAGAGATCATATTAGAAAAGACGAGAAAGACAATAATCATAAAAGGAGAAGGGGAGGAAAAGGCAAAACTTGTTACTACAAAGGACAAAAGGCTCAATATAAAAACTGGTGATTTAGTAAAAGTTGGGGATGTGCTAAGCGACGGACCCCTTGACCCTCACGAAATTCTTGAAATTAAAGGAAGAGAAGCTACCGCACGCTATCTGATACAAGAAATTGAAAAAGTGTATAAGTCACAGGGTGTAGATATTAACGTAAAACATATAGAGCTTATTATCAAGCAGTTGTTTAACAAAGTGAAAATACTTGATGCTGGTGATACTAATTTCTATGAAGGGGAAGTAGTTGATAAAGATGACGTACTTGCTGCAAATCGGCTTGCCAAATCCCGGGGAGAACGTATTACACGGTTTAAGCCTTTAATTCAAGGTATCACAAAAGCAGCTCTTTCTGCTGACAGCTTTCTTTCTGCTGCCTCTTTTCAGGAAACTCCCCGTGTACTTGCTGAAGCTGCAATCAAAGGAAGAGTGGATTTGCTTAGAGGTATGAAAGAATCTATCATTGTAGGGAAAAAGATCCCTGCTGGCACAAATATTAAAGGAGAGGACTAAGGGTCCTCTCTTTCTTAACAAATCCCCTTGTTGTATTACCGTGTTTAGTTTTTAGGGAACTTACCGAATGAACCTTTTTGCTCTTAGAAATATCTAATATATAAAGACAAGGAGGTGTATTATGAGTAAAAAATTTTTGGTAGTCTCATTGGTTGTTGTACTTATTACAGCTATTTTTATTCTGCCTGAAGTAAGTTTTGCGGGTAACCCAAGTTATGGTGAGGCATTGCAAGCTTACAATACTGCAATTGAACAAGCAAATGCTGAACTTGTTACTTTTAAAAACAAGGTGAAGGAAGTAAAGGAAGAACAAAAGACAGTGTTTGCAGCTTTGAGAGAAGAAAAGAGTAAAGGGGAAAATATAGATGCAGTTAAACCACTTGTAAAAGAACTTGCAGGGATTGAGAACATAGCAGGAAAAAGGAGAGATATTCGTGAAGCACGGCTCTATTATGCGAAAAACCTCATAAAACAGTTAAAAGGAATAAAAGGAGAAATTGAATCAAAAAAGAGCAGTGGAGCAAGTAAAGATGAACTGGAGCCACTTATAAAGAAAGCACATACTTTAAGTAAAAAAATTAAGAACGTCTTGCCCTATAATCCTAAAATTTCGGTTAATAAAGCTTCCAAAGTTAGAGAAATTGCAGAAAAGCTTAAAAACAACGGAAAAGAGAATAAAGCAATCAAACTTTTACAGAGCGCAACGAAACGAACAGAAAAAGAGAATAGCATAATGAAGAAGCAGGAGGATAATCTTAATAAAGTTGTAGACCTGCTTAATCAAATCAAAAGCAAACTTGGAATATGAAGATAGCTTCCGTTAAAGGCATTATTACTATTCGGATAGTTGTATGGCTTTCCTGTGTACTTATAGCTCCCTTTGTAATGCAGTACCTTGCTAAACAGAAAGAAATTCAAGGAGAGGCAGACTACTTCAAGAGTCTTGTGCTCTCCCTTCTGCTTTTCTTCATTGCATTTACGCCCTTTTTCTTTCCAAAAGTATTCGTCTTTTCCTTTCGGAAACACTTCTTTGCTGTATCTATGATATGGTTTGCTGCAGGAACAGTATTAAATGGTTACATTGCAAAGATCTATCTAAATATTGATTATTTAAGAGGCCTTGCGTTGTGGTTATTGACTTTTATTGTTTCTTCAGCTGCAGGATTTGTTCTTACCTCTTTCTCTTTGTTTTTTCTTAGAACATTGAGATGAGATATAAGTTTGAGGAAATTGTTGACAAATACTACGAAGACGTGTACAGATTTATCTTTATGATGATAAAAAACAAGAACGATGCAGATGACATTACTCAGGAAACGTTTCTTAAGGTGAGGAGGTACCTCTGGAAATTTAAAGGTAACTCCTCCGTCCTTACTTGGATCTATAGGATTGCAACGAATGAAGTGAAAAAGTCTTTTGCAAAAAACAACAGGAGATTAAAGATAGCAAAGATTACAAATATAGAAGAAAATATTTCGTATAGCAATCTAAAAGAGGCAATGGAGAAATTAGATAGAGAAAGCTACGAGGTGCTCTTTTTGAAATATTTTAAGAATATGAGTGAAAAGGAAATAGCTTTTATTATAAATGTCCCTAAGGGGACAGTAAAGTCACGCTTGTTCAATGCTAAAAAGAAGCTAAAGGAGATGATTAAGAGTGAATAGCAAGATTAAAGATTATTTTACCGTACAATATAATAAAATAAGGGCTCCCATGGATCTCAAGCAGAGAATTCTGGAAAGCAATAAAAATCAAGGTTATATATTTGCAATAGTAGTATCATCTGTTTTTTTAGTTTCCGTTCTTTCTGTTCTGTTCCAATTTTCTCAATCAATGGATAATATAGTAAATAACATTGTATTGCCATAATTATTTAATTTTAAAAATGTCAGGAGCTAACTGCACACAGAAAAGACAAGAAATACATTTTGTTCTATCTATTTTGTAACTTCCATTTTCTTTTACTATGGCACCCGTAGGGCAAAAATCGGAAACTCTGTCTATTATAGAATTTTCTACTGGGTTAACTGGGTTAATGATTGGAATGATTTTTCTCACAGCTTTACCTGACTTGTATCGCAGGTATTTCTTTGCTTCTTTCCTAAATTCAAGGAAATTATCTCCATACATAGCAACGTGAATAAATAATCCACTCCCAAGACCCATATCATCCCCTTTTTTGTTTGATTCTACTTCTCTTGAACGATATCCTATGAGTACGGCAGTGACAGAATCAAGGGCAAGCGGATCCTCTGAGAAAAGAATAACACTCATCCTATTTATATCTTCATTATTGCTTATTATAGAGTCTACTCCATCAATTACACCAAATAATATTTTATCTTTCATTAGAGAGTATATTTCTAGGAGAGCATCCCAAAATTGGAATCTGAATTTATTTATAAATACTTGATTTCTTGTCATTGTGGGTACAAGCGAGAGTATGGATGCTATAGTACCTCCTATTCTTGTGATCGGGGAGTCTTTCATCTTTATTACAGGGACAATGTAATCTGCTTCCGTCAGAGTTGTAGGTAGGAAAGAGTATTTTAATATTCTCTTTGCCTTTATTCCTAATTTGTTTATTTGCTGCTGTTCTGCATACTCTATAGGAGATAAAAAGGCATAGCCTTTAAAATGATCAGGTACTTTTGCATTTCTTCTCAATACATCCAATTTTTCGTATGAACTGTTCCTGAAATCTACAAATTGTACATTTTCTTTTTTCAACATATTATCTATATTCTCAGGAAGGCTATCAATAAAGAGCGATGCTCCTACTTTGATATCTCTTGCACCATTCTCCTTTAGAAAACTAATTACTTCTTTTAGGACTGTTACATCAGGCGGAGGAAAATCAAAATAGACAGCTATCTTTTTCCCTTTTATTTTTTCTTTGTCAAATGGAGCAGAAGCATTGTTAAATGCTCCTTTTACTTCTTTTTCATCATATGAGTTGCATCTTATAACTCCAACTGAACTCATTCTAAACTCCTTTCCTTTCACAAATTCCGCTCAATGGACAATCTGTACAGTACGGTGTTTTTCTACAGTACTGTTTGCCCAATTCTACAATGAGTGCATGCATTTCCTTAAAGATGTCAACAGTTGGATATCCATCAAATTTATATCTTTTTAAACTTGACTCAAAGAGTTTTCTTATTTCCTCATAATCCCCACTGCCTGAAATACCCACTCTATTTACTATCCTTATTGTATAAGCATCTACCACAAAGATCTCTTTACCCAGGGCATACAAAAGGATTGAATCCGCCGTCTCTTTTCCGATGCCCTTTAATGTTAAGAGCTCTTCTCTCAATCTCTTAACTTCAAATTTTTTCATATATGAGACATCGCCATTGTATTTTTCTACGAAGTAATTTGTAAATTCTTTCAATCTCTCCGCTTTTATGTTATAAAAACCTGCAGGTTTTATAATCTGTTTCAGCTGCTCTATAGGTATTTTATGTATGGAGAAAGGGGATAAATATCCCCTTTCCCGTAAATTATTGATTGCTTTCTCTACATTTTTCCATGATGTCTGTTGAGTGAGAATAGCACCCACCATCACCTCAAATGTTGTTTTAGCAGGCCACCAGTGTTGAGCACCAAACCTATTGTACAGGAGCTGAAACATTCTTTGAACTTTTTTTTGCAACTTTTTCTTTTTCTACCTTCACAAGTTTAAGATACTTTTTGAGCTCCTCACCTTGGAGTGTCTCTTTCTTAAGTAATACGTTTGCAATAGTCATCACTGTATCCATCTGTTCTTTTATTACAGCTTTTGCCCTTTTATAGTTAGTTTCTACAATTCTTTTTACTTCCGCATCAATAAGATCTGCGGTTTTTTCACTGTAGTCCCTTTCTTCGCCTAATTCTTTCCCAAGGAAGACCATTTCATTATGTTTGCCAAACGTGAGAGGCCCTAACTTTTCACTCATTCCATAAACACTTACCATTTTCCTTGCAATGCTTGTAGCGCGCTCCAGGTCATTTGCCGCACCTGTAGAAGTTTCATGAAGGATCACTTCCTCTGCCGCTCGCCCTCCTAAAAGCCCTGCAATCTTATCCATCAGTTCAGTCTTTTTCTGTAAATATTTGTCTCTTTCCGGAAGTTGAAGGTTGTATCCCAATGCCATTCCTCTGGACACTATAGAGATTCTATGTACAATATCCCCTGAGGGAAGAGCAGTAGCAATGACAGCATGTCCTGTTTCATGTACAGCAACCGCCAGCTTTTCCTCCTTAGAGAGAATCAATGATTTTTTCTCAGGTCCTGCAACAACTTTATCAACCGCTTCCTCAATCTCAAGATTTGTAATTTCCTTTTTATTTTTTCTAATTGCTAAAAGTGCTGCCTCATTTAGCAAATTTTCCAAATCAGCTCCGGTAAACCCTGCAGTTTGCTGAGCAATTGATTTAAAGTCTACATTCTTCCCAATTGTTTTACCTTTTGAATGCACCTTGAGAATAGCTTCCCTTTCTACTATGTTAGGAAGCCCTACAACGATCCTTCTATCAAATCTGCCTGGCCTGAGTAATGCGTTATCCAATATGTCTGGTCTATTCGTTGCTGCAACAACAATAATACCAGTATGCGGATCAAAACCATCCATTTCCACAAGTAGCTGGTTTAAAGTTTGTTCTCTCTCGTCATGCCCTCCCCCAATACCTGCACCTCTATACCTACCTACTGCATCAATTTCATCGATGAATACAATACAAGGCGCGTATGCTCTCGCCTGGGTAAAGAGATCTCTTACCCTTGATGCACCTACACCTACGAACATTTCTACAAATTCAGACCCAGAAACAGAGAAGAAGGGGACTTTTGCTTCTCCTGCAATTGCTCTTGCTATTAAGGTCTTCCCACAACCAGGAGGACCTACAAGCAGTACACCTTTAGGTATTTTTGCACCTAGTCTGCTAAATTTTTTTGGATTTTTCAGAAATTCTATTATTTCTACAAGTTCGTCCTTTACTTCCTCTACTCCTGCTACATCCTTAAAAGTAACGCGGGGCTTATTATCTAAGAAAAGTTTTGCCTTACTTTTGCCAAAACTAAATGCTTGGCCTGCTCCGCCCCCTGCTCCTTGCATCATCTTCTGCATAAAAAACCACCACAATGCAATAAGAATAATCCAGGGCACAATGTTCCAGAATATAGTCCAAAAAGTTCCATTATCTGGTTTCGCTCCAAATGTAATTTTTTTATCTCTCAATGCCTTTTTGAGAATATCTATGTTGTCAGTTGTGTATGATCGAATATAAGATCCGTCCTTTAGTTTTCCTATTACTTCGCGCGGATGTCCTTCACTTGTTTTTATCTGTACAGATACTATATTGTTCGCATCTACATAGTCCAGAAATTCTGAGTATGGTACAGTTTTAACAGCATTGATATTGCTCTTCTGAAAAAAGCTTGAAACTGCAAACACGATTGCTATAAGAATAACCCACGCAATAATTTCCCTTACGAGAAAATTTTTATTGTTCTTTTTATCATTGTTCTTCATAATTTCTTATGTATATTATTCTCCTTTCACATATAAATTTCTTCTTTTAATATACCTATAAAAGGTAAATTTCTATATTTTTCTTTATAATCCAAACCATATCCTATAACAAATTCATTAGGTATTTTAAAGCCAAAATAACTAATATTTATAGGAATTTTTCTTCGTTCCTCCTTATCAAGCAATGTACATATCTTTAAGCTTTTTGGTTTTCTTGTTTTAAGAAGCCTCGTTACAGCATCCATTGTGAGTCCTGTATCCACAATATCTTCAATAATAAGTACATCTCTTCCCTTTATAGACGTATCAAGGTCCTTTAGAATTCTTACCTGCCCTGTAGATTCTGTATTGCCTCCATAACTTGAAATTGCCATAAAATCTATCGATAGAGGAACTTGTACTTCTCTTAAAAGATCTGCAAGAAACATAAAAGCACCTCTTAATATACAAACAAATAAAGGAAATTTTCCTTCATAATCTTTACTAATCTGCTTGCCCAAAATTTTAATGCGTCTTTTAATCTCCTCTTTAGTAAAGAGAATTTCTTTAACATCTTTCTCCATACTGAATTATATCATAAAAATCTTTTTCTTAAAGTAGCAACGAGAAGTAACTTCTTCTTTGTATTGTTTGTTATTTTGTACAAGTTACTTCTCCTCACACCCACGACCCAGATGATTTCATCTTTACTGCTCACAATAATTGGAATTTTGTACCTCATTTCTACATTTATCTTGTTGTCCACAAAAAGGTCCTGGATTTTTTTACTCCCTGTTTTAATATTAATTTTATCCCCTCTCTTCCTAAATCGCACCTTAATAGGCTGAGGAATTCTATCCATATCAATAACAACCTTATTTTTGCCTAATGCAGCTTTGTCGATCGCTCTAACGATTTCAGCTTTCATTATAATATTAGCTTCTTTTATATCTGTCTCACCTGGTATAGTAAGTATGTATTCTTTCTCTGCGGCAAAAGGTAAGGATGTAGCTTTCTCTATCCAAAATTCGCTTTTGTTTTTTCTAATATAAAAATTATTGTAGAGATTTGTTTTATACTTTTTTGATGTAAGAAATTCTATAACTCTTTCAATTCTCTTAAAAGTAGCATATTCTCCAAAAATCAATTTTATTATTCTTCTCTTCTCAAACAAAGGTAAATTATTGAACATTGCAATCGAATATCTTTCTTTGTTAAAAATGATCTTTTTATCTTCCTTGGCAATTTTATTCAGAAAACTATCTTCTTCAGACAATACAGTGGATAGGTTTAGTAGATGCTGCTTAATTTCAGGATTAAGTGAAGTAAGTAAAGGAACAAGCTGATGGCGGATCCTATTTCTTAAGTATCTAAGGGAAAAATTTGTCCAATCCGTTCTAAACGGAATGTTATTTGATTTTACATATATCTCTACATCTTTCCTTCCTATAAAAAGTAGAGGATGAATAATGCCCTGAAAACTCAACGGCTTAATCCCAATAAGCCCGGTAATACCTGTACCCTTTAAGAGATGCATAAGGGACGTTTCTATAAGGTCATCCAGTGTATGTGCTAATGCAATTTTATTGTACCCTTCCCTTTTTTTAACTCCTAAGAGAAATTTAAGCCTTTCTTCCCTTGCAACATCTTCTAACGATCTGGACTGTACCTTTGCAATTTCTTTAACATTCTTTTCTCCATAAAAAAAAGGAATATTAAGCTTGTCAGAAATATCTTTTACAAATTGGGATTCCTCGTCTGATTCTTCTCTTATTTTATGATTAAATGTAGCTGCTGCAAGTTGAAAGTTCAATTGACCCTTTATTGCGTTCAAAATATGTAGCATACAGATTGAATCAGGTCCTCCAGATACAGCTGCAATAATGTTTTCTCCATTTTTAATAAGATTATATTTTTCTATTGTGCTTTTTACTTTGTTTACTATCCGTTCATTACTCATTTTTTGTTTTTTTTGCTAAATGCATTAGAAAGCAAAGTAAAAATATTTGCCCATACAGGGAGATATTCCTTTTTACCAAATTCATTTGAGTAGCTTCTTGCTGCCTCCACAATGCCTACATCTCTTCCTGCTTGTTCGCTGAGAAACCATTTGTGGTCAAGAATTTCCAAATATATTTCAACAGGGCTTCTGTCAGGAAAATATGCCCTAAATATGTTCTTTGCTTTTAAAAAATAGTTTCTATACCAATCTTTTGCAGCTTCCCTTAATTTTACCTGCCTGTTTTCCCTTGAGGACATTTCATATTGATGCATTAGAATCTCCCTGAAGATCTTTTTGGATCGCTCAGAGGTAAATTCTTCTCCCACCATTTCCTCCACCAGTGCAACGAACCATCCTTTCCTTGGCGCAAGAGGATAGAGCCTCACTTGAAGAGTTGGAGAAAATTGCTCTGGATTGAATGCATACCCTAATGTAAATAAATCATCAATTCTTTTAACAAACTTAAAATGATTAGTTGCTCCAAACTGAATACTCTCAGACAAAATTTGCTTTAGTTTGTTGTATCTATTCTTTATATAATTTTTTCTCTCTTCGAACAGTTTTTCGCTAAATCCTTCATCAGTATATGAATAAGCAAAGAGTGATTCAAATAGTCTCTCAAGATCTTCCTGTTCTTTTTCTTTAGATAAATTGC
The DNA here is from genome assembly GCA_964405445.1 of uncultured Caldisericales bacterium. Lineage (GTDB taxonomy): Bacteria > Caldisericota > Caldisericia > Caldisericales > Caldisericaceae > CAJXKN01. Next base: position 38,952 of record CAYONU010000003.1, read on the forward strand.
CATAAAAAGAAACTGTTTCAGCATCTATAAGAAATGCTTCTACACGTTTCCTATAGAATTTTATCAGTATATTATCAAGCGAAGGGTCCCCCCAAAAAATACCTTTAAGGTGTATTACAACAAGTAATGCTACAACTGCATTCCATACCAAATCTCTGTAAGTTTTATTCTTTAATATACGTATAAGGTGCGATTCAGGCAAGGCAGATTTTTCATAAAGGGATAAAAAATATCCCTCTTTTTCTTTCCCTCTTTCTTCTTTAACAAAACCAATAGGAAAGATAGTAGGAATACCCATTGAAATGATTTTCTTATAGGAATAAAATTCTCGTTCTGCTAGTTCTCCAGAGGTTCTTTTTATTACTACATCACCTTTACCAATCCTTATAAAAAAAAGCTTATGCCTGCTTTCTCCTTTTCTTCTGCTGAGGAATCTTATTTTTTGCCATTGTTCTACTTTTCTCGTCCAGCACAATTCTTCTAATTCTTCCCATCCTTGCTCGACAAAAACTTTTATGTTCAACAATCCCTTCTCACCGTTAAATTTTAATTATTTCTTAATTTCCGCTTCTTGCTTTTCTAACTTTTTTAGTGCTTTTGAAAGTTTTCTTTTAGCTTTTGCTTCTATCTGCCTTATTCTTTCCCTCGTTACACCAAAAATTGTACCCACTTCCTCCAGCGTGTGCGGATATTCTTTACCAAGTCCTGCACGAAGTTTTAATATTTCTCTCTCTCTCAAAGTAAGTTCCTTCATTACTTTCTCCAATTGCTCATTATAATATGAGTTGAGAGTTTCTCCTTCAGGTGTGGGTGTGCGATTGTCCTCGATGAAGTTTTCCAACCTGCTTTCTTCCTCGTCACCAACAGGCATTTCCAGGGATAATGGTTGCTGAGCAAGTCTCAAATATCTATTAATCTTCTTTTTTGGAATACCTGTTCTTTCTGCAATTTCTTTGTATGAAGGTTCTCTGCCAAGCTCCTGCATCAGTTCCTTTGTAGCTTTTTCAATCTTATTTATGCTCTCTACCATGTGCACCGGCACCCTGATTAACCGTGACTGGTCAGCTAAAGCTCTTGTAATGGCCTGCCTTATCCACCAGGTTGCATATGTAGAAAATCGATAACCTCTACTATAATCGAATTTCTCTACAGCACGAATTAATCCTAAATTTCCTTCTTGCACGAGGTCAAGAAATGAGAGTCCGTGCCCTGTATATCTCTTTGCAATGCTTACAACAAGCCTGAGGTTTGCTTCTATGAGTTGTTTTTTTGCTTCTTCATCACCTTCAGCTACACGTTTTCCTAACTTTTGCTCTTCATCAGGTGTGAGCAAGTCTACTGCTCCAATATTTGCAAGGTATGATTGTATAGGATTTTTCAATTCTGAGATCTCAGCCTGTGCTACTGCCTCTCTCGTGGAGTGTCCCCTTATCCTATCTATAACCTTGCTGCTGCAAAAAGTTACATCTACACGCGAAAGGATTTGATAAAATTCATCTATCCTTTTAACAGAAAGCGGGATTCTATTCAAAGCATCTGCTATCTCTTCGTATGTAAGAAAACCTGTAACTCTCCCTCTTTCAAAGAGTTTTCTAATTACTTCTTTTTCTTCCCTTGTAACTCTCCTTAATTTTTTTAAGTAATTTTTAATCATTTTTAAGGATTTTTCTTTTTCCTCTTCCATTAATGTCACCTTCTTTTTATCTCTTTCATAATTTCTTGATACTGCATCAATTTTTCTTTAAGCTTCTCTTCATCCTTTATTTCCCTTATTTCATTGTACAGTTCCGCCGCTCTCACCTGCATAATATAATTATTAACCCGTTTTATCACTTGATCTATAGCTTTATCTCCTACAAGATGTACATCCGTCATTGAAAGTTCTGTCGCCAGAGAGAATTCCTCATCTGTTAAATCAAGCCAACTTTTGACATCAGGAACTTTACCATTTTCAATATCCTCTTTCGCCCTATTAAATATTTTTATATAGGATTCATCCGGGAAATTGTTGATGTCAATTTTCTCTAATATCTTGTACAGTGTTTCGGGACGTTGAATAACTGCTTGTGTAAGTAATCGTTCTGTATTTGACATTATATCATTCACATCTAATTTCTCCATTTTCTTTTTTTTGTGGTATGTAGGGATAGGGGTGTACTGTTTGAATAAGATCTCAGGAGTAATACCCAAAATCCCTCCTACACGTTTCACATACTCATATGCTTCTATTCTATTGTATATTTTGTCAATTGTTTCGAGCACCTTCTTTGCTACTCTCGCCTTTCCTGAGGGAGTATTCCCCTCTTTCTTTAGTTCAAACAGGGTAATGAAATCAATAGGATCTTTTGCTTCGTTAAGCAATTTTACGATGCCTTCTTTTCCTTGCTGCAAAACTATTTCGTCAGGATCAAGCCCTTCTTTACCAACAACAATTTTTGCAGTAAGACCCTTTTTGCTGCATATTTCCACTGCTCTTTCCGCTCCTTTTCTTCCTGCCTCGTCTCCATCGTAAAAGAAGTATACGGTATCGGCGTAGCGCTTAATTAAACCTGCTTGAGCTTCGGTAAAGGATGTACCCATTGAAGATACTGCATTCCCTATGCCTGATTGCTGCAAAACAAGCGCATCAAAATATCCTTCGACGACAATTGCTGCTTTTTCTTTTCTTATACCTTCTTTTGCTATGTTAATCGGGTAAAGCAAATTGCCTTTCGTAAAAATTGGTGTATCAGGGGAATTGAGGTACTTTGGTTCTCCTTTTCCAAATATCCTTCCACCGAATGCAACAACTCTCCCTTGAGAGTCAAAAATAGGAAGCATCACCCTGTTTCTGAAATATATTCTTTTTCTTCCGTCTTCCATCTTCTTCAAAATGCCTACTTTTATCAACAGATCTTCAGAAATACCTTCTTCCTTCATTTCTTTAATGAATTTATCACCATTTGGCGAAGCATAACCAAAACGAAATTTCTCAATACTCTCTTTCGTTACACCCCTTTTCTCAAGATAAATGAGCACATCTCTTATAATATTCTGCTGGAAGAGAACTGTAGCTGTTTCCATTACTTTATATAAATTTTCTTTTTCTGTTTTATCAATTCCTCCGTACGTAAATGCAGGAGGTGCTATTTTTGCCTCTTTTGCAAGTATTCTCACTGCCTCTTTAAAATCTATCCCTTCAATTCTCATAAGGAATTTTATCACGTCACCACTTGCACCGCATCCGAAGCAATGGAATATTTGTTTTTCAGGGCTTACTACAAAGGAAGGGTTTTTATCATCGTGAAACGGACATAGTCCAATAAAGTTCCGCCCTCTCTTCTTAAGCTTTACATATCGCGATATGATAGACACAATATCTATCTTATTATGTAATTCATCAATATACGATTTCAAATCTTTCATCACATATAAATACGTATGAAGTAACCAAATTTCCTCTTTTATATATTTGGTACTTTTA
>CAYONU010000004.1:0-32427 GCA_964405445.1 uncultured Caldisericales bacterium
TTGCACTAAAGCAATTCTCTGGTACAATATAAAAGTTATTTGAATTAAATAGAAAAGGTAGGAGGTATATGAAAGTAATAGCAGTAGTGGATGATGAAAGAGATATAACGGATCTTGTTGCATTTCATCTGGAGAAAGAGGGCTTCTCTGTACGCAAATTCTTTAATGGAGGAGCTTTCATAAAAAGTTTAATGCAGGAAGCATATGATTGTATTGTTCTGGATCTTATGTTGCCTGATATTGATGGCATTTCTATTACAAAATTCCTAAAAGCAAATGAAAAAACAGCAAATATTCCTTTAATAATGCTTACAGCAAAGGGAAGTGAGGAAGATATTGTCCTTGGCCTTGAAGCAGGAGCAGACAATTATGTAACAAAGCCTTTCAGCCCGAGAGTGCTCACAGCAAAAGTAAAAGTTTTAACGAGAGGAAGAAAGAATGAAAAAATTATAAGAAGAGATAAGCTTTCAATAGATACCGAAAAGCACAAAGTAAACTGTGGTACAAAGGCTATCGTTCTTACTGCCACAGAATTCAGAATGCTTGAAATCCTTGCAGAAAACGAAGAAAAACTTTTTACAAGAGGGGATCTACTTAATAGAGTGTGGGGGTACAGTGCTTCCCCAACCCATAGGGCAGTGGACGTACACATTAAACATATAAGGGAAAAATTAGGTGGATGCGGTTGTTACTTAAAGACAATAAGGGGGATAGGCTATAAATTCTCTTTAGAAAAATGAAAATAAAACTCTTTGCCGAGATATTGCTATTTGGAATTTCTTTGGTATTTCTTGGTTTACACAGATATATAACAAGCATTTGTAGCTTTTCGGTAGCTACCATCTTGCTACTTTTAAATTATTATTCAATCTCCTCTCGTCTCAGAATTTTGAGTAAAGCGTTGAAAGATATAAAAGAGAATAAATTTTCCGAGAAGCTTCCTATAGGAAGAAGTGAATTTACAGATATAGAAAACACAATAAACGATATTGGGGAAGCAACAAAACCTTTGTTCAAAAATCAGAAGTTATGCGACAAGGGAACCAAGATACTAATAAGTGGTATCGATACACCTATATTTGCTATTGATACATTAGGCAAAATACTACTGTGGAATGATGCAACAAATAAATTTTTTAGAGATACTAAAAATAAAAGTAAAGAATTTTATTATTATGAATTATTGAAAAGCCAGGACTTTATTGATTTTATTAAAAAGAGTATTTCGTCAAGAGAGCTTACTTCAAAAGCAATTACAATAGATAACACAATATATGAAGTAAATTTGTTTCCATGGCGTGGTTATTCCGGACAAATAAGGTTTATCTGTATTATAAAGGATGTAGCAGAAAGAGAAAAAGTAAGAAAAATGGAAAAGGACTTTATAAGTACTGTTTCACATGAATTGAAAACCCCAATATCCATCATAGATGGTTATGCTGAAACGTTGGAAGCAAACCAACTTGCTATTAAAGAACAAAAGCAATTTATAAAAATTATCAGAAGAAATGCTTTAAGAATGAAAAAACTTGTAGAGAAGATTTTGAAATTGAATGAAATAGAAAATCTTAAAGAAACCTCGAATGAGGAAATAGACCTCGCTGAAGTTGCAAATGTAATATATGAAAGAAATTTACCAGTAGCAGAAAAAAAGAAAATTGCTCTGACAGTAGATGCAGAAAAGGGTGTAGTAATTAGAGGAGAGCCATTCCTCATCGAAGAAATGATTCAAAATATCGTGGAGAATGCAATATACTATACAAATACAGGCACAGTCAAAATAGTTATTTATAAAGATGTTTTTGCAAATATAGAGATTACTGATACGGGAATAGGCATTGAAGAGGATGCACTTCCTTTTATTTTTAACAAATTCTACAGAACAAACAGCTCAAAAAGTATGGAGAGAGAAGGAACAGGATTAGGGCTCTCCATTGTAAAAGATATTGTGAAATTACACAATGGGAACATTTCTGTAAAAAGTAAGTTGGGTAAAGGTACAACCTTTATTGTACAACTTCCGCTCTATGAAGAATAATTCACTTTTTCTTAACACAATCTTAATGATATCGGTATTTGAGGTAAAAAATCTCCTTGTATAATAAGGGCAGAAGTACAAAAATTTAAGGAGGTTAAAATGAAAAAACTTTTTACTGCGTTGATTGTAGCTATTGTCTTTATGACAGCAATTACAGGCTGCAATAAAAAACCTGGAACTTCTAAACCAACAGCTCCAGCAGGAACAAAAAGCGTTACTCTTCAACTTAACGGTTCTACAACAGTCTTCCCCATTGCACAGAAAGCAGCAGAGGAATATATGAAATCACATCCAAATGTAAATATTTCTGTACGTGGTACAGGTTCGGGTAACGGAATTGCTGCTTTAATCAATGGCACTTGCGATATCGCAGATGCATCCAGACCTATGAAACAAAGTGAAATAGACAAAGCAAAATCGAAAGGAGAAAACCCTGTTGCAAATGTTATTGCAAAAGATGGTATCGCAGTTGTTATAAACCCTGAAAATTCAGTGAGCGCGATTTCTCAGAAACAACTTAAGGACATCTATACAGGCAAGATTACTAATTGGAAAGCCCTGGGCGGAAAAGATATGAAAATTGTTCCTATTACAAGAGATTCATCTTCAGGTACATTTGAAATATTTGAAAAGAAAGTTCTTGGAAAAGGCGTGGAGATGACAGACAAAGCAATTATACAAGCATCTAACCAAGCAGTGAAAACAACTGTTGGAAAAACACCTGGAGCCATTGGATATATAGGATTAGGCTATATAGATAGCTCAGTAAAACCATTGAAATATGAAGGTGTTATGCCAAGCAAAGAGACAGTAGTCAATGGCTCGTACGCACTTTCCCGTCCTTTATTTATGTACACAAATGGTAAACCTGCCGGTGTCGCAAAGGACTTCATTGATTTCATAATGAGTCCAGAGGGACAAACCATCGCTGAGCAAGTAGGTTACGTTGCAATAAAACCAACACAACCATAAAATAAACAAGACATATATTTAGCTACCTCTCCCTAAAAAGAGAGGTACTTAACGCTTTGTAAGAATGCTACTATTAAGATAGGAGGTATAAATGAGAAGGATATGAAGAAAAAGGCGATTATTGAATATTTTTTACCAATATTCGGATACATTGCAGTGGTTGCCCTTTTTGCTATTGTTATAACAATCTTCACGGAAGGTACCGCCACATTCAAGTCATATTCTTTATGGAAATTTCTCATAGGCACTGCATGGAGACCGACAGAAGAGCCAGCTAAGCTTGGCTCATTGCCATTATTTCTTTCAACCTGTATTGTTTCAATTATAGCAATGATAATAGCTATTCCTCTTGGACTTGCAACAGCAATCTACATTGGAAAACTTGCAAATAGTACGGCAAAGGACATTTTAAAACCACTTGTTGAGTTACTTGCAAGTATTCCTTCTGTTGTATATGGATTTTTTGGCATCGTGTTTATTGCTCCCCTTGTACAAAAAGTCCTGCATCTTCCTATAGGGCAAACAGGGTTTACTGCAGGGCTTATTCTTGCTTTTATGTGTCTTCCTACAATTGCGAGTATATCAGAAGATGCAATTACTGCGGTACCCGCAAGCTTTGAGTGGGCATCCTTTGCTTTAGGTGCATCAAAGTTAGAAACTTTAATCCATGTTGTTATACCTACCGCAATGCCAGGTATTATCACTGCTGTATCTCTGGGTTTCGGAAGGGCAGTGGGTGAAACAATGGCTGTGCTTATGGTGGGAGGCGGTGCATTAGGCATGCCGCACTCCATATTTAGTCCAATGAGACCGATCACTGCAACGATTGCTGCGGAAATGGGCGAAACACCGGTAGGAGGATTACATTATCATGCACTGTTTGCGCTTGCCTGTGAACTGCTTGTACTTGTTACTGTCTTTAATGTTGTTGCTGAATACTTCCATCAAAAATTTACGCGTATGAGGAGTTAATATGGAGAAAACAAAGAAACAAGGGATTATTTTTGCAGTTATTAAAATACTTGCATATTTATCTTTAGTATTTCTTGCAATGTTACTTGGGTATATCTTTTTCAGGGGATTCAAAGTCATTAATATCCGTTTTCTCACAGATGTGCCAAGAAATGGCATTACAGAAGGTGGTATCTTTCCTGCTATTTTAGGTACGTTCTATCTTGTGCTTGTCTCGTTTATTTTTGCCGTACCAATAGGAATATTAGCAGGCATATATATTGCGGAATATACTGAAGAAAATAGATTTACACAGTTTATTCGTGTCTCTGTAAATGTACTGTCAGGGGTACCTTCCATTGTGTTTGGCTTGTTTGGACTTGCTATCTTTGTAAATAAGATGCACTTTGGTGTATCAATCCTCTCTGGCGGCCTCACGTTAGGAATACTTATACTTCCAACAGTTATCCAGGCTGCAATAGAAGCATTACGCTCTGTACCTTATTCGTTCAGAGAAGCATCGTTCGGAATTGGTGCAACGAAGTGGCAAACGGTAAAGCACATTGTCTTGCCAACAAGCATATCTGGCATACTTACAGGTATCATTCTCAGTATTGGAAGAGCCGCAGGTGAAACTGCACCTATTCTTTTTACTGCTGCAACATTCTACTCTGGAAGATTACCGAAAAGTGTTTTTGATGAAGTAATGGCTTTGCCATATCTTATCTATGGATTAATGACAACAGGTACATTTCCTGACAAGCAAATACCCATTGCATACGGTGCCAGCACAATTCTACTTTTGCTTGTCTTTACTATGAGTATTATTGCTATTATAATAAGATTAAAGAGTCGGAGGAACAGAAAATGGTAAAAATAGAGGTAGAGGATTTAAGGTTATGGTTTGATGGCAAAAAAATATTAAAGGGAATCTCTATGCCAATTCCTGAGAAATCTGTCTTAGCAATCATTGGCCCTTCTGGCTGCGGAAAATCAACCTTTATACGAAGTTTGAATAGAATGAACGACTTTATTAAAGGCGTTAGGATACAAGGAAAAGTATATCTGGACGGAAAGAATGTCTATGATCCTGATATAAATGTTTTTGAGCTGAGAAAGAAAGTAGGAATGGTTTTCCAAAAGCCTAATCCATTTCCAAAGACTATATATGAAAATATTGCATACGGGCTTAAAATTCATGGAGTAAAAGATAAGAAAACAATTCAGGAAATTGTGGAGAAATCACTAAAAGATGCAGACCTCTGGAATGAAGTAAAGGACAAATTATTTGATAATGCATTCAGTCTTTCTGGAGGGGAGCAGCAGCGCCTTTGTATCGCAAGAGCTATCGCAATAAAGCCAGAAGTAATTTTAATGGACGAGCCAACATCTGCATTGGATCCTGTTGCAACAAAACATTTTGAAAATCTTGTCAATGAACTGAAAAAGAATTATACAATTGTTATTGTCACACATAATATTCAACAGGCTGCACGTGTTTCACAGTATACAGCATTCTTATACGTAGGAGAACTTATTGAATTTGGCAGAACAGAAAAAATATTTACAGCACCAAAAGATAAGAGAACAGAAGATTATATTACAGGGAAATTTAGTTAAATAAACTTTAAGGAGGATGCAAAATGTTAACTAAAAAAATAGCAATATTGAAAGAACAACTTTTAAGGATGGCTAATATTGCTGAAGATATGGTAAAAAAGAGCACAAAGGCCCTGACAGAAAAGAATGAAAAACTTGCCAAAGAAGTGATAGAGAATGACGAACCGAAGGTGAATAAACTTGAAATTGTAATTGATGAAAACGCTATTGAGACTATTGCTCTGTTCCAACCGGAGGCAAAGGACCTACGAACTGTTGCAATGATTATGAAAATAAATAGCGATTTGGAAAGAGTTGGGGATCTATCAACAAATATAGCACAGTTTGCCTTGCAACTCATCCCAAAACCTAATGTAAAACCATATATTGACCTTCCGAGAATGGTCAACACTGCCATTAAAATGCTGGACGATGCAATATCTGCGTTTGTTTCACAAGATGCGGAATTAGCAAGAGATGTGTGTAAAAGAGATGACATTGTAGATGGTTTAAATCAGCAAATTATAAGAGAACTTATTACATTTATGATGAGCGACCCACGAACGATTGATCGTTCTCTACGGATCATCCGCATTTCAGAGAACATAGAACGTATCGCAGACCTTGCAACAAATATAGGTGAAGATGTTGTATATATTGTACAGAGTAAAGTCATCAAACACCATGCAGAAGAAAATAAATAATAATTATCTCCAGCAAAATGAATGGGCACATTTCAATTTTTCCTAAAAATGCTATAATTCAGAAAAGGAGATGGTATAATATGCGTTATGATCCTGAGTTATATAGAAAAATTGTTGGAGATGATGTAATTGCAGAGATTTATAGAAAATCGCGTAAGATCTACGGGAAATATGTGTTAAACATTAATTCCACGTACCAGGGAGGTGGAGTTGCAGAGATGCTTTCATCACTTGTCCCTTTAATGAATAATGCAGGTGTTGATGTAGACTGGAGAATTTTACATGGAAATGCAGATTTTTTTACTGTAACAAAAAAGTTTCATAATGCATTGCAAGGGGCAAAGATAAATTTGACAGATCTCAAGAAAAATCTTTACGTGAAAACAAATGAAGACTTTTCAATATATACACATATAAAACACGATGCAGTAATGATACATGATCCGCAGCCTCTTCCTTTAATTACATTCTACAAAAAGAGACAACCTTGGATATGGCGTTGCCATATTGATCTTACTGCGCCAAATCCCGATGTATGGGACTATCTTAAAACCTTTATTTTACGCTACGATGCAGTAATTGTTTCAAATAAGGACTATAAACGCAAGGATCTGCCTGTAGAACAAAGAGTAATTATGCCTGCAATAGACCCGCTTACTACAAAGAATATAGAACTTTCAGATGGAACAATACAGAGATACCTCAAAAAGTTTAATATCCCACTGGATAAACCTTTAATTACTCAAATTTCACGCTTTGACCCGTGGAAAGATCCGGAAGGAGTTATAGATGTCTTCAAAAAAGTAAAGGAAGAAATCGATGCAAGGCTCGTACTCTGCGGAAGTATGGCAACGGATGATCCTGAGGGATATAAAGTATACAGGAAAATCGAACAGAAAGCAAAGAACCTTATAGAAAAAGGCGATATTATTCTTATTGCAAGCGAGAATAACATTCTTGTGAATGTTTTGCAACGAGTCTCCAGTGTAATCGTGCAAAAATCTATAAGAGAAGGGTTTGGCCTTACCGTAACAGAAGCTCTCTGGAAGGGTACACCGGTTGTTGCATCAAACGTGGGCGGTATAAAACTCCAAATCAAAAATGGCGTAAATGGATTCCTTGTTGATCCATATGATTCAGACGGGTTTGCAAAACACGTTATTCGGATTTTAAAAGATAAAGAGCTTGCAAAAAAAATTGGAAGAGAAGGTAGAGAATCCGTACGTAAGAACTTCCTCATTACACGCCTTTTGATTCAGCATCTTGACCTTTTAAAAGAAGTTCTATCTTAAATAATAGTATGCTTTACTTTTTTAATTCCTAGCATCCTAATACAAAGAAGATGCTACTAAATGTTTTTTAATGTTATGTAGTAAGGAGGTAGGTATGATAGGGATTGTTGTACATGGTGGTGCAGGTAATATCAATATGAACAAAGAGGTACCTGTACGTATTGAAGTATGTAAAAAAGCAAGCCTTGCTGGATTTTCTTTATTAAAAGAAGGAAATAGTGCAGTTAATGCAGTTGTGACAGCGGTAAAAGTTCTTGAGGACCATCCTTTATTCGATGCAGGCAAAGGTGCTTATCTTAACGAAGATGGCGATGTAGAAATGGACGCAGCAGTGATGAGTGGTAGTACACTTGACATTGGTGCTGTCGCTGGCATCCGCCGTGTAAGAAATCCTGTCGAACTTGCACGTTTCGTTATGGAAAAATCTTCACATAATTTTCTTATTGGAGAAGGTGCTGAAGCATTCGCTAAAAAAATGGGGATGCAATTTATGCCGTTCTACTATTTTCTTACGGAACGTACTATAAAATTTCATAAGTCGGAGTTCGGCGATACAGTAGGAGCAGTAGCTCTGGACCGGTCAGGTAAAATTGCTGTTGCAGTTTCTACGGGAGGCACGCCTAATAAACACAAAGGCCGCGTTGGAGATTCGCCACTTGTCGGATCAGGTTTTTATGCAAACAGTTCTTACGGAGCTGTTGCAACTGGTATTGGGGAAGATATTATGAAAATTACCCTCACGGCAAGGGTAGGATTTTATCTTGATTTTAAAAGAAAAGACTTGAATAGTGCTGTAGTACAATCTGTAAAAGATCTTGATACTATTAATGGTAAAGCAGGGCTTATCGCAATGGATAAAAACGGAAACATTTCGTTTTCCTACAACACTAAAGGAATGTTCTATGCATACATAAAGGAAGGCATGGAACAGAGTAAAGGCGGCATTTAATGAAGATAAAATAATATTCATCGGTGAAAGAGTATTTTAGAATTATCCTTCTTATCGTTGCTGTATCTTTCTTTTCTGCACATATCGTTTTTGAAAAGAAACGTGGTTTTTTTCGCTTTGCAGGGTTAGAGATTTTTGTATTGGGTATTATTTTCTCTTTTGCTTTTCCTGGAGAGAGTCTCCTGAAAAATTTGTATCCTTTTATTGCACTTGCTCTCTCATTCGCCGGACTTAGCTTCGGCATCCAATTTAGAAGAGAATTTCTGCAAACATTCACTCCAAGACATATTTTCTTTGCATTCATTATTTCTCTAAATTTCTTTCTTTTGCTTTTTCTTTTGCGCTTTTTATTTCCATTTTCAACTGCTGTCTCACTTTCTACAATCTTTTCTATTCCCTCATCTTATATACTTTTCAGTATGAAAAGGAATAAAACGCTTGTACTTTCTTCAGAACTGAATATAGTAATGGTTTTAATATACTATGGCATTGCAATGTATGGTTTTAAAGGCTTCTTAATATCTATGCTACTCGGCGCTTCAGGGTTTCTCGTTGTGCTTTTTGAGCATGTCTTAAAAAAAGACGAGTTTTACATACTGCTCCTCGGATTTTCACTTCTTATTGCTTCATTTTCACAATTATTTAATGCTTCCGTCATTGTTTCTGCCTTTTTTATGGGTTTTATTACTGCTTTTTTTTCTGTATCCAACTGTTCCTCATCCTTAACATCCAGGATTGAAAAGCCTCTATTTTTATCGCTTCTATTTTCCTCAGGCTTATGTTTTCATTTTACTTATTCTATTAGTTTTCTCATATTTTTTCTTACCTACCCTTTCATTCGTTTCTTTGCTGCTTTCCTGTTATTTAAAAGAAAGAGTGTAGCTCTTATTCCTATCGGTGCACTGAGTATAGCCCTTTCTATAGAAACGAAATCTTCTTCGATTATTACATTTACAGCTATAAGTTACTTTATTCTGCTTGCATTGTTTGAATTAATAGAGGAAAAATGGGCTATTTAATTCTATCAATATTATTTACTTTTTTACTATTCATCATAAGGAGAACTGTAGGTTCCATTCCTGCCTTAATTGATGCTACACTGTCAATTTCTTTTATTATAATTATAGGCTTTTTTGTAGGGAAGTTTTTTGAATATTTACATTTTCCCGCTATATCTGGCTATCTTACTGCAGGGCTTATCCTTTCTCCCTATGCTTTTCATTTGATTAGCATTCCCACATTAAGCAATCTGAGTTTTATTCGTGAAATTGCACTTTCACTTATTGCTCTGCAATCTGGGATGGAAATGAAACTGCCCTTTCTCAAAAAGCATGGCTTGAGTATTACACAACTTACTATTTCAATTGGTACCATTACATTCTGCGGCATATTTATTACTTCTTTCTTATTTTTTAAAAGTAAATCCATTGTAATGCCTACTCAAGGTGCAATTTTATTGGGTATCCTCCTTATTTTAAAGTCACCTCTCTCTACCATTGCTGTGATTAAAGAGAGTAATACAAAAACGGAGATGGGTGATGTAACTCTTGGCATAGCTATTTTAAAAGATATTCTTGTTATTATTATTTTTGCAACCATTGTTCCAATTCTCAGTGGGAAAAATCCATCCGCAATTTCTGTTGCTCTGCAGCTTGTCAGTTCACTTTTTGCCGGTGCTATAATAGGTACCATTACCGCGCTCTACATAAGGCACATACATAGCGAAACACAGATTTTCGTATTTATTCTTGCGTTTCTTGTATCTGAAGTACGCTTTATACATCTCGATCCTTTACTCGTAAGTGTTGTTGCTGGATTTTTCATAGAAAACTTTACATATCAAGGAAAAGCATTTCAGCATATAATAGACAACATTTCACCAGGAATTTATTTATTATTCTTCGTACTTGCTGATGCGTCTATGGATATCCGTATTATCATTAAACTATTTCCTGTTACACTGCTGCTTATCGGAGTAAAATGGGTGTCCACAGAACTTGGGTTAATTGTTGGAACAAAGAATCGCACTTTAAGAAAATTCGGCTCTTTTGGTTTAATTAATCAATCAGGGCTTTCACTTGTGCTAGTTTTACTTGTGGAAGAAGCATTCCCTCAGTTCGGCAGTATGATAAAGAGCATAACAATTTCTGTTATTATCGTTACTGATCTCTTTGCGCCTATTTTATTTAAAAAGGCACTTGTTAAAGTTGCACGAATTGATGCAGAGTGAGTGCTCATATAAAAGCTGTGCATCTACATTTGACTATCTCTTACCAGCGGTATGGTAGCAAAGGACTCCGGTGAGATAAACCTACGGCACATAGTACACTTTTTACCGCTGCTTCCTTCCGGATCTCACGGGCTTTAGAGATTCCTATTGCATAGGGTCCCACCTTCAACATCTTTTAACTATCTCCAGCCTGACAAAAGATGAGCCTCATGCAGATTGTCAGCCCTGGTATAGCAGATTCCAGGTTACAGGGCACTGCTATCTCCCCACTTTAGCACAGCTAATACATTATAGCAAAATTTTTTAATTTTGCTATGGGTTGCTCTCTGGAAGCTTCAATAAAGGAAACATAAGATTGGTTTCTTTGCCGCTTTTTACTTCTACTGTTGTAGAAAACGGTAAGTAACCCTCTTTTTTGATATCGATTTTATATTTACCTGGTGCAACATTTATCTTTGTATAAGGTGTTTTACCTCTTGAAACACCATTAATATAAAGATCAGCACCTGTTGGCTCCGAATCGATCATCAAAACAGTACTGGCTTTTTCAAGTGTCTTTTTTATTTCAATGGTATTACCTTTTACTAATTCAACTGTTTTTTCGTATGGAGCATAACCATCTTTTTGTATGGAAAGTTTATATTTTCCCGAATCCAAATCTTCAATCTTCAAGGGAGTGATACCTTTCTTTTCGTTGTTCAAATATACAGTTGCTCCATCAGGATTGGTTATAATATCAATGGTAGCAAATTTCGCATTGAGCTCTGCATCAAGTTGAATGACTTTATATTCTTCCACATCTATTTCTTTTGACCAGGTAGAGAAATTTTCTTTCCTAACTTCAATAAAATGCTTTCCGTAGAGAAGATCATCAATCGTTATAGGTGTAAGTCCCTTTTTTAGCCCATCAATATATACCTCAGCTTCGGTAGGATAGGATGTAATTTGAAGAGTAAATGTCTTGTGAATTAAATTAGCAAAAATGAGCTGTTTTAGATTACCCCTATCAATCTTCTTCTGGTAAACTTCTGTTTTGTATCCGTCCTTTCTTATCTCAACTTCATACATACCCGGCTTCAGCCCTTTTACCTCAATAGGCGTTTCACCTTTTTTTACTCCATCTATATAAACATCTGCTCCTTTAGGATAAGAATCCACTCTAAGCACGCCAGTACTGTTTACACTTGAAGAATATAAAAACCAGACTGAAATGAAAACAATAATGCTAATGGCTATTATGATTAGTAGTTTACCTTTCTTGTCCATTTCTTAACCTCCGCGAAATTATTCCCCATATAAAGTCATTTAATTTTTCAGGTGCATCAGTTCCATCTATCATAATAAATCTTTCTTCCAACTTTGAAATTTTTATGTAACCTTTCCTTACTCTCTCCAAAAAACCTATTCCGTTTTTCTCTATTCTATCTTTCTTACGAATCCTTTCGATACTTACTGCAGGCGGTACATCAATGATAAACGTCAAATCGGGTTTCAAACCTTTAAGAATGTTTTGGTGTATTTCTCTAATAAAATTTAGGGAAACACCTCTACCAAAACCCTGGTACACGACAGAAGAATCTGCAAATCTATCTGAAATAACTACTTTACCTTTTAACAAAGATGGTTGGACAACTTTTTCTATATGTTCCCTTCTGTCAGATGCAAAAAGTAAGAATTCAGAAACAGGATTCATATCTTCATTTAGCAAAATTTTACGTATTTTTTCTCCTAAAGCAGTACCACCGGGTTCTTTTGTAAGCACAACAGGACAATGCATTTGAGAAAAACGGTTCTCAAGCAACGTTGCTTGTGTTGATTTTCCACTGCCGTCTATACCCTCAAATGTAATAAATAGATTTTTCATTTTCCCTTCTTTTTAGGATGGATAATTATTCGCCTGTTAGGCTCAAGTCCAATTACATCACTACGTAATCCAAAGCGTGCAATAAATGCTTGTTCTTCATCCCTTACTGCCTTGTTTGCAGGTGAGAGTTCCACCACTTCGTTTCTTGCAATCGCATAACGAATAATCTCTTCTAATTTTTCGTAATTAATAATAGATTTCTTTAATGATTTTTTCCTTACATTTCTTAGAAATTCTTTTATATTCTTTAATGTATTTTTCTCAATAAGTTCTACAGGAATTTTCATCTTATTTGCAACATCAATTATATCTTTTCTTTTTTGCACTTTTTCTTTAGTTACAAGCACAACATCTGCTTTACCCAAATCCCTTACGATATAGGCAGGAGCACGCGTAGTATGAATTCCTCTCTCCAGATAGCTTGCATTGATGCCTAAAGGAAAAATTGCTATATTTGCTTCTCTTTGTACAACAGTAGTAACCTCTCTACCTTGAGTAACATTTTCTTTTTTTAATAAGCTATTTATTGTCCTAATTTCCGGGGTTACGACAAAACCCCGAAGTAGTGCATCTACTGTTTCTGCAAGGTTATGGTAAATAGCAAAAACACCTCTTTCTCTTAACTCAATGAGCACATCAAATGTAGGCGGGGATTTCCTCTCAAGAATTGTTTTTTGAGTACCTCTTATTGTTGCCTCCTCATCTCCCAGTGTCACTGCAGTAATACCACCAATGAGTTCCTGAAGCACAGGATTTACAAGTAGATTTTCTATGCTCGTTCCATGTGCTGTACCTATCAATCTTACACCCCTTTCAGCAATGGTTCTACAGGCTTCCGCTTCCTCAGTTCTCCCTATTTCATCAATAATAATAACTTCGGGAAAATGATTCTCAACAGCTTCAATCATTACATCTTCTTGCCCTTTATTAAAAGGCACCTGCATTCTCCTTGCGCTACCTATACCAGGGTGTGGAACATCTCCGTCTCCTGCAATTTCATTTGACGTATCTACTACAATAACCCGTTTGCTAAGATCATCACTGAGTATTCTTGCTACTTCTCTCAGCAATGTTGTTTTACCTACACCCGGTTTTCCTAAAAGTAAAATGCTTTTATCACTCTTTATAATGTCTCTTACAGGCTCTATCGTACCATAAATTGCTCTACCCACTCTACAGGTTAGACCTACGATGTCCCCACGCCGATTCCGTATAGCAGATATCCTGTGCAGGGTACGCTCAATACCAGATCGATTATCCCTGTCAAAAGTTCCCACACGTGATATAACAAAGTCTATATCTCCTTTTGTTACAGCTTCTTCTTTTAGATAAATGGCTCTATCGGGAAAGCGTGCTTCAGGTTTTCTTCCCAGATCCAAAACAACCTCAATAAGTTTTTCAAAACTGTTCATTGACTCAAGATTTTTCCTTATATCGGCTGGAAGTATTTTTAAAAAAGCTCGTTTTTCAAACTCTTTTTGCTCTTCTAATGACTCGTTCATTTTTCCCTTCCATACCAGAAAAAATTTTCAATTTTCTTTCTCACTTTATCCATATCTCCGAATAAACTGAAGAGTTCATACTTATCTGTATCGATACAAATTACAGGGACAATGCTAAATTCACTTGCCCATTGCCCGTATTGTACATTAAGTTTACTTATGTAAGATCTCTTGATATTCTTCTCGTACTTCCTTCCGCGTGAATTTATACGCTGCATAAGCGTATTAACAGATGCCTTAAGATAAACAACAAAATTCGGCGGTGTAAGCATCTCCAATATAAGATTATATGTTTCCTTATACACTCCGTATTCCTTTTTTGAGAGTACTATCTTTGCAAACACTTCAGCATCCTCATAAACTGTCCTGTCCAACAAGAGATACTGAGCATCTCTTTCTGCCATTCTCTGCAGACGTGCTCTCTCCGTCAGAAAGAATATTTGAGAATGAAAAGCCCATCTTTTAGGGTTCACATAGAAATTTTTTAAAAATGGGTTTTTGGTTTCAGGCTCAGGCACAATGTCAAAATGCCATTTCTCCGCCAGGTAATGTGTTAAAGTTGATTTTCCCGCACCAATATTCCCTGCTATTGCTACTATAAATTTAGGATTACTCATTTCTTTAATACCTGCCGTATAAACTTAAAAGGCAAGGAAGAATAAGACAAGAGTTTTATGTGAAATTCTCTTTCCTGCATTTTTCTATTAACAAACATCGACTTTATTCTTGTAATGGAATCGAGCCCTATGATACTTTTTAAGCTTTTCCCATTTTCTGTAATTACATCATTTACCAGGACTGCTTTATCAAGGATTATCTGATCTTTCTCTACCGTTTCTTTAAATTCTTCTACACTTATTCTTCTATTAAGCAATTCATTTTCAATGAGCGCTTTAAACAATGTTTCGTATTGATCATATAAAAAGACAAGCTCAAACTTGTTTCCGTACATTTGTTTCAAGCCATCTCTCATTGTGCGCTTCACATAGAGCTTCCAGCCTTCGTTAAAGATGGAGTTTTCAAAAAATTTTCTAAAAATAGGCTCTTTCCGCTTTTTTATCTCAGATTCGTAGCTCTTGCCAGGATATCCCGATGAAACAATCTTTAATAAAAGTAGGTACGGCGAGATAGGCATAGTAAGCATCAAAGGAATTGTTGTATGCGCATCAAATGGCCCTAAAGGGATAACAATACCTGAGTCAATTTTTTTAATAGAATCGAATTTTCTATTCTTCATCTGCATCATAAGCTTGAACTCTATCATGGAGCTTGTTCTTCCGAATTTACCTTCTCCTGCTTTTTTAACACTACTAAACATTGCTGATACATCTTCCAGTGTAGGCATCTTTTTGTCATCCATTATTTCTTTCAAAGTCTCTTTGGAGGATTGTGAAATCTTAATTTCTCTTGCCTTATTTTCTATAAGCTTGCTTAAGTTTGTAAGTCTATTCTGTAAACCGAGCTGTATTTCCTTTAAAGGGTAATCTTCTAAATATTCTCTCTTTATCTTTTTTGTAAAGCTTAATCTTCTTTCATTCCGGGCTATGGGAAGCTTTTCGGTAAGGCTCAGCATTCCATTAATATTATCCAGTGCTTTTGCTCTTGCTACTTTAAAATCGTCCTTTTTTTCAATGTCGCTTTTGCCAGTAAGGTAGCTACTAAATTCATCAATAAATTTATACAAGAATTGGAGTTCCTGCAGCGCAACCTGTTTTTCAAGATAATTAGCAAATTGTAAATTTTCTTCCGCTTCCTTTCTTATAGATTCTACTTCGTTGAGCCTATCGAGAAAATTTCTACCTCGCACATTGAGTGGAGCATAAGAGCCAAAAGCACAGTAGAACAAACCATCTTTAATAGTAGAAGTATACATCAAGGGGTTTGTTTCGTATTCTCTTTCGTTTATAACCCAGTTAAGCTCATTATTAATTCTTCTTGCAAGTAAAGAATAATCAAGTTCCCTTTTTTTTCTTACCTTTAAAGTGAGGACTTTGTTTTTAGCATTTTTTAGAAAGTCAGCCCACTCTTCAAAATCTTTTTTACTAAAGCTGCCAAGGCGGTAATCATATCTATGAATACCCAGCTTAGTTGCCTTCACAGGGAATCTATATAAAAACTCCTCAAAGTATTCTGTACATATTTTGTCTATTCCTGAATTAGCACTCATTTCTCAATCTTTACCTTTCCGTTAACACTTTTTATTTTCAAGACAAGTTTATAAGTTGTGCTATTCTCAACATCATTAGAATCAAGACTTATTAATTCAGGATAATTTTTCTCTGAAATCTTAATTTCCATGTCCTTATTGTTCCAGATAAAATGTAATGTATTGTTTTCGTTCCTCGCTTCCGAGGGTACTTCCGAAGGAAAAATAGAGGAGAGAAGATCTGCAACGGGAAGGAAGACCATACTTTCCCTTGAAAGAGCCTGTTTTTCTTGTTCAGTAAGAGGCCCAATTACAGGACCATTATTTTCACTTTTGTACAACTCATCATTTATATACCATACTTTTATATGTACATTTGTAAAATCATTATCATTTTCAAAGAAGAAATTTCCATTATTAAATTTCACTACAATTGTTTGATTGTTATTACTCTTTCCGGAAACAGTTAAATGATAATTGTATTCATAGCTTGTTACCTTTTTCAGTATATCCAATATCTCACTCTGAACCTCTGCATAATTAGCAGTATCTAACAGAAATTTATTACTGGAAAAAAACAAGGCGAAAGGAAGCCGCACAGTTTTCTCTTTGTAACCAACACGGGATAATTTTATCTTCTCAGGTAGAGCCATTCGAAGAAAAGATAAATTTCCGTAGTAATCTGTATGAAAGACTCTATTAAACCTAGTAACAGATACAAAAGAAATTGGTTCACCTGTTTCCTCGCTGCAGATACTTATTTTGGAGTAAGAGAAAGAAAAGATTAAAACTAAAATGACTAACAGAAGGATAACAGTTTTCTTCATAATTTCCCTGGCTTAAATTCGTCAGGAACCGCAAGATTCAGGACTCTTGAATAAATCCATCTCATAAATTTTTTGTACCTATTATCGATAACAATTTTATCTTTATTCTCATTTATGAGCTTTGTTATAAATTTATTCATATATTGTTGCTTCTTTGAATATAGCGTATCATCCTTTATTTTGTCATATTTTTCCCTGAATATCTCGTCATCCGTTTTTCCTTTCTCGCTGTATGCAAAACTCCATTCCTTATAATAATCTCTTACTTCTTTAGGTGTAACGGTAATATTTCTTGTTAATTTATCCGTTTCCTTATTAATGATAACTTTTTCTTTCAATATCTGCTTTAACTGTCTCACAGTAATGTTACGCAGTTCAAGTTCACTTTCAAAGTTTTTCTCTGGATCATTTGAAATACCCGTAACAGTTTTTTTGAATTCGTACATAGATTTATCTAATTCAGCTGGACTGCAGCTATAATTATCCTTTAAACCCATAAGATATAAAAGTTTATCAGAAATAACTTCCCTTTCGGCAAGTTTATTGAGTGTGTACTTTACAAATGCACTTTTTGGGTTTCCTTGCTCTATGCTTCCTAAATTCACATTGTTTTTATACGCCTGCTCAATAATTGCATTGGACATCTCATAGTTGTAGATTGGTTTATCTTGCACATATATGTATGCATTCCTCCCGGAATAAACATATGCATATGTACCAAACAGAGCTGCAGCAAGTATTGCAACAATCGTAAGAACAACAAAAGGCGGAGAAAATAATCGCTTTAAGAAGCTTTCTCTCTGTGCCTTTTTCTTCATTTGCCACCACCCTGATGAGGAGAAGGTTGAGGCTGAGAAGGAGGAGAAATTGTACCTGGTATTTGAGAAGGAGTACTCGTTTGAGATTTACCACTGATTGCCTTATTCCACCAGGCAACAAGGCTATTCCATTGTCTTCCAAAGTGTTTGTCAAAAAATGCTGTTAAGCTTCTCCAGGGGTCTGTAGTTCTCACCTTGTACTGTTTCTTTAGTTTTTCTATAAATGCTTTTTCCACTTCCTGTTTTTTCTCGCTCATAAGATCGTCTTTTACTTTCTTGTAGATATCTTTGTTGTCAAGTGAAGCTTTAACAGCAGCCTTTTTGTCAAGTAGCTTAATAACAGCGTATCCCTCTGCAGTCTTGATTGGTCCTGCAATTTCACCTTTTTTGAGCTTTTCTGCTGCATTGAACAGGGCTGGGTGATCCTTTTTTGTAAAGAAGCCAGTTTCTCCATCTTTTTTCTTCGTCGCTTCATCCTGAGAAAATCTCTTTACAGACTCAATAAAATTTAATCCTTTCTTTGTTTGAATAGCAACAGAGTTTGCACTCATTTTGGCAGCATCTTCACTTTTTTTATCGCCCTGCTTATACTTAAAGAGTACAAGCCTTACATCAACTTTTGGGGGCTCATTATACTTTTCGCTCATCGGTTTCTTGCCTAATATATGTATAATATGAAAACCAAAATCAGTTTTTACCGGCCCTATGATATCACCAACTTTAACTTTAGGATCAAAACAAGCATCTTCAAAGGGCTTTACCATTTGTCCTTTTGAAAAATAGCCAAGACTTTCAAAACGTGCAACTTCTTTACCTGATTTTGCAGTTGGCTTGTTCAGTTCTGCTGCCTTTTTCTTAGCAAAGGCAGCAAAGTTGAATTTGTTTCCTTCTTTTTCCTTTTCATTCATCATCTCTTTATAGATATCTTCTGCTTGCACTTTTGCTGCACTAACATCTTTATTAGAAGCATTCTTATCTACCTTTAATAGAAAATGCTCTGCATCTACCTGATAAAGAGAATTCCAGTACTTTTTTATATCGCTATCCGTAATTTTTATTGTTTTATCCTGGTCATTCAATGCTGCCTGAGCAAGCAAAGGCCTCTCTATATAAGGAGTGAGCTTTTTCTTCAAAAAGTTTTTATATGCATCCATCGAACCATACTGGGCATCTACATAATCATTAAATATAGCTTCACCCTGATTTTTCTTCCCTTTTTCTATGATTTGATTGATTTCATTGTTCATATCTTTATTAAATTTATCCTGGTCGACCTTGAGATGGTGCGCCTTTGCATACTGTACAAGAAGCGATTGATTGATAAGACTGTTCTGAACATTTCGTTTCAAATTTGGTAACTCTGCGCTATATTTAGAACTTGTAAGATCTATACCATACTGCTTGTACATCTGTATATAATATTCAAGCTGTTTCTGTACTTCCTGTTTTTTAATTGTCTCGTTGCCCACGCGCGCAGCAACGTCCCTATCTACATATCCCCATACCCTTACTGTAGTAAAAGCTACTACCAATATCAATACTACGTAAATGAGAATTTTTATCCACCTGGTATTCCTTTTTTTCTCCTTTACTGGTGCTATAATACCTTCTTTTCTCATTTTTCTAATTTTACTTTCTCTTCCCATATATTCACCTCTTTTTAACGTTTTACTTAAAATATTTATCTTTTAAAATTCCATTCATATGTATTGTATTTTTCTCTATACAACTTTTCTGCTAACTGCTTTTCTCCTTTTGTGAGCTCAACAGGTATAAGTGGCTCGCCTATAAGCTCTTCCATTCCATTCTTCAGCGCCTTTTTAATTAGGTCAAAGGTTATTTCTTTCCCTAATTCATCAGAGAGTGAAGAAATCTTTCTTTTGGAAAGCTCTACAATTTTTTTTCTTTTATCTGCATCTATATTGAGGCAACAGAAAATTTGTTCAACATCTACATGATAAAGAATTGAACCATGCTGTAATAATCCGTAGCTACTCCTCATCTGTGCAGAACCCACAACCTTTTTGCCATTCAACAAAATATCGGAGAATGTTGGCGCTGCAAAGCAAGAAGGAGAAGATATTTCGTTATCTTCCCTGTTTGAAAAATATGCCTTCCCACCCAGAGAATTTATTGCTGTTATAATACTCTTGCAGAGATAATGATAAGAGTCTAAAAGACTCATTTCCAGTATCCTATGAGGATAAGCAACAGTTACACTATAAGTGAGTTCCTTATCATGCAATACCGCACGCCCTCCAGTGGGTCTCCTCACATAATCAAAGCCCATATCTCTGCAACGTATAAGATTCACCTCCCTTTTCATACTTTGGAAATATCCAATGGAAAGCGTAGGAGGAACAAATTTATATACGCGAAGCGCCGGAGGAAATCCCTCCTCCTTTTCCATAATAAGGAGCGCTTCATCAATTGCCATATCCATTGCTCCATTATTTTTACCTGTATCAATAAATCTCATCATAACAAATCATATTTTAGTAGAGAATGATAAAAAGTCAAAACCTATAACAATGCAGAGTATCATTCTGTACTGAATTGTCTTTTACATTTTTCTTGCATTATTTTTCTGTATAGAAATGGAGGGATAGCACTTCTGGTCCCGTATGTGTTCCAATGACTGGCCCCAGGCGTGTCATAGAGATTCTCCTTCCAAACTCCTTCTCACATATATCTCTGTACTCTTCTGCTTCTTTTCTATTATCTCCCCATACTACTGATATGTACTTTAGCCCTCTCCTGCTTATTACTTCCTTTGTTAACTCAAGCATTCTCTTTTTTGCTTTTTTCATCGTACGCGGTTGCTCAAGCGCATCAACAAAACCCTCATGAAAATAGAGAAGCGGCTTTATTTTTACTATTGAACCAAGTAGAGCTTTTGCACGTCCAATTCTTCCCAAACGGGAAAGAAAGAATAAATTCCCCACGATGAAAAAGATATTCATCCTATCCCTTATCGATGGCATTTCTTTAATGACTTCATCTTTACTCATACCTTGTTCATACAACTTCTTCGCAATTTCCAAAACTTGAAAACCAAGCCCTAAAGAGTTAAACCATGAATCAAATATATAAATATCAGGGTCCCCAAGAGTCTTTTTTGCTGCATTTGCTGCATTTACCGTGCCACTCATTTCTGCAGAAATAAGTGGAGAAATAATTTCATAACCTTGTTCAATGAGCGGTTTATAAACTTTTACAAAGTCCTTTGCAGAGGGTTGAGCTGTATCAGGCAATTCCCCTTTTCTTATTCTTGCATAGTATTCTTCATCGTTCATATCTATATGTTCTGCATATGTTTTATTTCCAAATCTTACATACAGAGGGACAATTTCAATACCATACTTTTTGATAGTCTCCTCTGGCAAGTAACACGTTGAATCTGTTACAATCTTTACTTTTTCGTTCATTTTTTCCTCCCTTGCAACAAACGTAATGAATTCATCATAATCTTTATATAACACCCATAAGAGTAAATGAGAGATACGTAAGCAAGCCACTTACGGCAGAACCTGTGAGAAGCTGCATAAATGTATGGTCCTTGAGTTTTATTTTGCTATAAAAAACAGGAACAAGGAATAAAAAAGAAATCGCTCCAACAACACCAAATAATATTGTAAGAGCAGTTGCAGGTCCAGCAACTCCAGCTCCATGGCCTGACGCCTTGTACCCTACCTTGTTAATTGCAAGCAGCACAACAGCATTCAAAAGATACGAAAGTGTGAGAGCAGAAAAAATCTTATTCCCTTTTAGCACAACGAGAAGAATAAAACCAATGGGGTAGCTTATCATATCAATGATAAAAGACATTTTTCTTTCACCTTTATAATCCTTTGGATGTCTTATTAAGTGAGTCCACGCAAAAAGCGGTATAATACCAACGAAAATAAGTGATAATGTAAAACCTCTCAATGTGACATTTATTTTGCTAAAATGATAAACTAACCAATAAGAAATTATTGCAACGATAGGAACATCAAAAATAAATGTAAGTATACGATACTTTTTCATCCATCGCCTCCTATGTATAGAATGATTTGAATTCTTCATCAAAGGTAATCGGTGCAACTTTTTTAACTTCTTCAAACATTAGTTCTGCAACTCTGCGAATTTCCCATTGAGCATATTTTGACATTCTCTCATGAAAAAAGTGCATAAGTTCCCTTGCATTTGCCGTAGCAACGAGCTTCGTTTCCGTTGCATTCGGTAGAATAAACCGTGCATCCTCAATAGGCACTTTATCAGCTAATTTCTTGTAAATATCCGCAACATATTGCATTGCTCCATTAAATAATTTGTAAGCTTCTTCGTCTTTCTTGATCGTTCCCGGAATGATATACGGAAAATCTGACTCTTTTATAAAACGCTGACTCTGCTGAGTAAAAGCAAAGAACCTGTGTCTTACAAATTGATGACTGCAACTTCTGGATATACCTTCTACTGCAAAAGTAAAGGAGATATGCTCAAACACAGAATAATGACCCAGCTTTAGTGCAAGATGTATAAGATGTATTACATCTTTTTGCGGAAGATCCAAATTCATTACACTACCTTTAAATCGGCTCTGCCGCATTGCTATTGCAACAGTAAAATCTGGGCGAGGCGTATAATTCAGCAGCTTCACTTTTACTTCTTTTATTCTATTTTTGGAAGCCATATACCTGTTTGTTTTTGGTATTTACCCTTTTTGTCTGCATAAGATGTTAAACATTCTTCATCACCTTCAAAGAAGATAACCTGTGCAATGCCTTCATCTGCATAGATTTTTACAGGTAGAGGTGTTGTATTAGAAATCTCTATAGTGACAAATCCTTCCCATGCACTCTCTAAAGGTGTAATATTTACAATAATGCCTGCGCGAGCATAAGTGCTTTTCCCAAGCACAATTGCAAGTACATTCCTTGGTATACGAAAATACTCAAAACTTTTACCAAGAGCAAATGAATTTGGTGGTATAATACAGGTTTTACCTTTGTAACCCACAAAACTCTCCCTAGAAAAATCTTTCGGATCAACAATTGCAGAGTGCACATTGGTGAAGATCTTAAATTCATCTGCAACTCGCATATCGTATCCATACGAAGAAACGCCAAAAGAGATAACGCCTTTAGATACCTGTTTTTCAATAAATGGTTGTATCATTCCCTTCTTTGCCTGTTCAATAATCCATCTATCCGATTTTATTCCCATATTTGCTCCTTCCACTAGTTTTAAGGGTATTATAGCATTTTTTCAACTGATATGAAAATTGCTCTTTCTAAATCCTCTTCAGGTATTTTTTTAATCGAATAGAGATTCATCACTTCTGCCCTATTACTATGCACATATTTTTTACTTGAAACGCTTATTTTCATAACATCAATACTTTTGTTGAGTCTATAAAGATTAGAGTGCATAAGTAATGTAGCATGATAAAGAAAGCCTCCATACTTCTTGGCTGCAGCACAGCCAGAAATCTTTTTCCCTGAGACGAGAATCTCCTGATGAGGACCAATTTCCCCCTCTATGTTAAAGCTATTCAATGCACTAAGAATTGCTTCACTTAGAAGATGCATATTTTCTAAAAGATATGATGAGGTAAGCTCATCATTGGGGAGTGCCACTGCAACATTGAGATTGCCCAAGTCATGAAAAACAGTGCCACCACCTGTAAATCTCTTTACAATAGGTATATGTTCCTTCCTACAATAATTCAGGTTAACTTCTAATTTTTCTTCTTGAAATCTTCCCACAATAACTGAATCCATATTTTTATAAAAACGGATACTTCTTTTTATTATATGTTTACCTACCAATCGTAAGAGCATCTCGTCAAGTGATATGTTTAATACTGGCTCCGTGGTTAAGCTTCTAATGAATCTGAATTTCTTCATATATTTATTATATTGTTTTATAAAAGGAGTGCAAGATAGAAGATTTTAACGTTTAAGAATATACTTCAAGCCATTTGCGTCCTTTTCCAGAAGGATATGTGGAATTTTTAGCGAATAGTACAGATTTCTCCTTTTCCTGCCAAAATCCAGCATAATATGGTAGACTGGTACTTCCTTGTCATTAATCTTCCTCCTCTCGTTACCCAGATTATGAACGGTACATAATGTAAATAGGGAAGTATACGGCCAATAATCATATATGTATGCATCTCTTTCTTTGAAGTCAAACCCCGAAAAAAGAAAAGGAAGTGCATTATCCGGATATACGTTTTCCTTTTTTTTCAATATGAACTTTCTTGTCTTTTTAGGAGATTTAATGCTTATGTGTATTGTTTCATCAAGAAATTTTGCCGTGAATTGCGTAGGTACATTCCTTATTGTATAGTTTGCAGTAACTTTTACAGGCTTTAGCGTTTTTTCATCAAGCCATGCAGTATCATTTCTTATACTTTCATTTATTTCTAAAAGGTTATCATTATCTTGTACGTAAAGTGTACTCTCACCTATTCTTTTATTTTTGCTCTCCGCAATAATTTCATAAGTAAAACTCCCTGGTTGCATAGCTTCCCTACTACTAAAACGTGCAGGAAGAAGATTTTTTACATTACTTTTGCAACCAGAAAAGAAGAGCAAAAATACAACAAGTAACAGTACAATCTTTCTCATTAAGCCATTAAAGCTATTCCACAAGGCTTTTATATCAAGCTTTATCTACTTTTATGAGATTTGTGCTGCCACTTATGCCCGTGTGAGAACCTGCAGTAATAACATACAGATCTCTATTTTTCAAAAGATTAAGCTGTTTTGCCATTTCTGGTCCTCTCTTTAGTATTCCATCCACAGTTTTGAAAGGCACAACTTTTACAGGAAATACGCCCCATTTTAAAGTAAGGAAGTGCAATGTCTTTTCCTTTGGCGTAAGAGCAAGTACAGGCACAGCTGGTTTATACTTTGATACGAGCATTGCAGTTCTTCCGGATTCTGTTGCAGATATAATAAGTCTTGCTTTTACAGTTTTTGCTATCGTCGTTGCAGAGCAAGCAATTGCATCCGGTACATTATGCTCTGATATTTCCTTATTATCTGTAACAAAGTTTTTAAACAATTTGCTCTTTTCTGTTGTTTGAATGATCTGCTTCATCATCTTCACTGATTCAACAGGAAATCTTCCCACAGCAGTTTCATTAGAAAGCATCACAGCGTCAGTCCCATCAAAAATAGCATTTGATATATCAGTTACTTCAGCACGTGTAGGGGTAGGATTTTCTATCATTGAATTTAGCATCTGCGTTGCAGTAATTACAGGCTTTCCTTTTTTATTGCATAAATGGATAATGCGCTTTTGCGTGATGGGAATTTCTTCTATGGGCATTTCAACGCCAAGATCACCCCTTGCCACCATAACACCATCGGAAGCTTCTACAACCTCTTCCAGGTTTTCTACTGCTTCCCACTTTTCTATCTTTGATATGATGGGCACTACGTTTCCAGAGCTTTTCATTAATTTTCTTAATTCAATGACATCTTCCGCTCTTTTTACAAATGATAAAGCCACCATGTCAACATCATTTTCAAGCCCGAATTTAAGATCTTTCTTATCCTTCTCTGTAATAGAAGGAATAGAGAGATGAGTTTTTGGGAAGTTTACTCCTTTGTGATCACTTATCTCTCCTCCTTCTAAAACTTCTGTATATATATCGCTGTCACTAATTTTCTTAATCTTTAGTTTTATCAATCCGTCATTTATGTATATAATTTCCCCTGTTTTGACATCTTTAATAACATCCTTATTAGTAATGGATGAAATTTTTTCATTTCCTTTTACATCTCTTATAGTGAGGATAAATTCTGCTCCGTCTTCTAAAAATGCTTTGCCGTTTTCAAATTCACCAAGCCTGATCTTCGGACCCTGCAAATCCTGCAAAATGGATAGAGGTAAATTCAAGCTATTTGCAACTTCTCTTATTGTTTGAATCGTCTTCTTGTGCTCTTCATATATGCCATGAGAAAAATTAATACGGAAAACACTCACTCCATTTTTTGCAAGAGCCTCTATCTTTTCTTTATTCCATGTAGACGGACCAATTGTCGCAACAATTTTTGTTTTACACTCAATTATTTTTTGCATTATATATTTCTCCTAACCTCTTAATAAGTGCTAATTCCTCAACAGTAGGATGTACAGGTACATCTATCTGTACACGAACAACGAGATCTCCTCTTCTTCTTTCACCGATACGCCTTGCACCTCTACCATGTATTACAAATTCTGTATTATTCTGAGTGCCTGGAGGTATTTTAACTCTTTCATATCCACCTTCGATAATAGGAACCCGTATTGTTGTACCAAGTACCGCTTGTGGGAATGTAATATGTACGGTATAGTAAAGTTTATTACCCACTCGCTCAAAACTTGGATCTTTTTCAACTCTTATCAGTATGTAAAGATCACCACGTGGGCCTCTGTGTATACCAGCATTGCCCTCTCCTCTTATTCTTACCTTCATTCCAGTTTCGACTCCTGCAGGAATCCTTACTTCTACCGTCTTAGTTACAGTAACAACACCTGTCCCACCGCAGGTAGGGCATTTCTCCTTCGGGATTTTGCCGGTGCCATGGCAAGTAGGACAGGTAGTCTGCACTATAAACTCTCCGAATATAGAGCGCTGTACTCTCCTAACAACACCTGTCCCACGGCAGGTAGGGCAGGTAATATAGCCTGAGCCTGGCTTTACTCCAGTCCCATGGCAGGTAGGACAGGTTTCCTTTCTCGTTAATCTAATATCTCTCGTTGTTCCAAGTGTTGCTTCTCTAAGAGTTATTGTAATTGGATATTCTATATCCTCCCCTGCTCTTTCTTCTCTTGTTGTTTCTCTCGCTGTTCTCCGAGGACCCCCAAATCCGAAGTTCCTTAAAATATCCTCAAAGTCAAAGGAACCCTCAGAGAAAAAATCGTTAAAATCGAAGCCTCCAAACCCACCACCGTAACCTGCTCCTGGCTGAGGTCCTGCCGAACCAAATCGATCGTACTGAGCGCGCTTCTCCGGATTACTCAGCACTTCATAAGCCTCATTGATCTCTGCCATCTTTTTAGAGGCATCCGGATCATCCTTATGGAGATCCGGATGGTATTTCATTACCAGTTCCCGGTATCTTCTTTTTATCTCATCCTGTGAAGCATTCCTTGAGACACCTAAAACTTCATAATAATCTTTAGCCATAAATTATTGCTTGGTCTTTCCTTCACCGTCCACTGTAGGCCCGTTTCCTTCGCTTTTTCCACCTGGAGGAGGTGGTGGGGTTTGCCCGGCACCGGAAGCTTTATACATCTCTGTACCGATACGCTCCATTGTTGCGTTTACTTTATCAGTCACACTCTTAATCTCTTCTATATTATTCTCTTTTACTGCTTTCTCAAGTTCATTAAGATCATTTTCAAGTGCAGTTTTATCCTTCGGCTTAATTTTTTTGCCATAATCTTTGAGAAATTTTCTGCCACTATACACTAATTGATCTCCTTTATTTTTCAACTCTATCTCTTCTGCACGCTTTTTATCAGCTTCTGCAAATTTTTCAGCTTCTTTTCTCATTTTCTCTATTTCCTCTTTAGAAAGCTTATTTGTATTGGTTACAGTAATATGCTGCTCTTTACCCGTTGCTTTATCTTTAGCAGTAACATGAAGGATACCATTTTCATCAACAGCATATGTTACTTCTATCTGAGGTACACCACGCGGTGCAGGAGGAATGCCATCAAGAATAAATCTACCTAAAGAAAGATTATCCTTTGCAAGAGGGCGTTCACCCTGTAATACATGTATCTCTACCTGAGTTTGATTTGGCGCAGCTGTAGTGAATATCTGCGTTTTGGTAGTTGGAATTGCTGAATTTTTCTCAATCATCTTTGTAAAAATACCACCAAGTGTTTCGATACCGAGGGAAAGTGGGACAACGTCAACCAGAACTACATTTTTTACGTTTCCTTCGGTAATTCCCGCCTGGATCGCTGCACCTGTTGCTACACACTCCATTGGATCGACACCTCTTTCTGGTTGCCTACCGATATAATCAGAAACGAATTTTTGAACGATAGGCATACGTGTAGGCCCGCCAACAAGAATAATCTTGTCAATTTGTTGAGGCGTAAGACCTGCATCTTTTATTGCTTGCTCCATTGGTCCACTGCACTTTTCCACGATAGGCTTAACAAGCGATTCCAATTTTGCTCTAGTGATATTCATTACAAGATGTTTTGGTCCTGACGCATCTGCTGTAATAAAGGGCAAGTTTACCTGCGTTTCAAGTACAGAGGAAAGCTCTATTTTTGCTTTCTCGGCGGCTTCCCTAATACGTTGCATTGCCATACTATCATTACGTAGATCTATTCCATTATCTCTTCTAAACTCTGTAATAATGTAATCTATTAATGCATCATCCATATCCTTTCCGCCAAGATGTGTATCTCCAGCAGTAGATTTAACCTGAAATACGCCGCCACCGAAATCCATAACAGTAACGTCTAATGTACCTCCACCGAAATCAAAAACAAGGATTTTCAGCTCTTTATCGGATCTGTCAATGCCATAGGCGAATGCAGCAGCTGTTGGTTCGTTTACAAGACGTACTACTTCAAGACCTGCAATTTCTCCTGCATTTTTCGTTGCCTGCCTCTGATCATCATTAAAGTATGCAGGTACAGTAATAACTGCTTTTTCTACTTTTTCGCCAAGAAATGCCTCTGCATCCTTCTTTATTTTTTGCAGTATAAATGCAGAGATTTGCTCTGGTGTGTATTCTTTGCCTCTTACCGTAATTTTCTTTTTAGTTCCCATTAATCTTTTAACAGCCATAACAGTACCATCCGGATTGATTGCTGCTTGTCTCCTTGCTGGTTCTCCAACGAGAATCTGCCCATCCTTTGTAAATGCTACTACTGAGGGAACAGTTTTGCCCGCAATGGACGGTCCCTCTGCTGCTGGTACAATAGTTGGTTTATTTCCCACCATTACAGCTGCAGCTGAGTTACTTGTCCCAAGGTCAATACCAATAATTCTTGCCATTTTATTTACCTCCTTTTGGTTTATCTTTTTCTACTTTAGGTGCAGCAATTACAACAACTGCTGTCCTCAAAACTTCACTATCTAAATAATAACCTTTTCTCAATATTTCCAAAATTGTATTTGGTTCTTTCTCAGACTCAACAATCCTTCCTACTTCGCAAAGGGTAGGATCAAACATTTTGTTTTTAAGCTCAATTTCTCTTATACCGTGCTGTGCAAGAAACTGCTGAATCTGCTTATGAATGAGCTTTATCCCCTCTTTTGTACTGGAAGTATCATCTCCTTCCATCACATTAAGTGCACGTTCAAAATTATCCAGTATCTCTAAGAAATCCTTCATTAACCTTTTCTTTTCCTGCACAACCTGCTGCTTTGCCTGCCTCTCAAGTGTTTCCCTACTTTTATTAAAATGTTCTTGAAGCTTTATATTTTCTATCTTTAAATCTTCAATCTCATTCTCTCTTTTTTCTATTTCTTTATTCTTCTCTTTCAAAGCTTTTACAAGTTCATCAAGCTTTTTTTCATCTATATCCTTTTCTTTTACCGTTTCTTTATGCTTTTTCATATTGCCTCCATAAAATTTCGAATTAGCACTCTCATCACTCGACTGCTAATAATTTATCAGAAATTTGATTTTAGTCAAGAGCTATTGTACTGCATTATTAAAAATTGTATGTATTGCAGTGCAGGTAACCGCTCTAACTTTCTTATCTATCTTACAGGACAAAAAATTGTTTAATTCAAGTGTATTGTAATTTCATGCACTTATGAACATTTTAAAATAGAGAAAAGGACAAATAACTCTAGCGTGTATATTTTGCATTCTTTTGGAAACTCTCTATAAATTTTTTGAGTTTATTTTCTGTTTCATCTGAAATACAATGCTCTATAAGGCAAGCCTCTTTAAATGCCTTGTCCTGTGACACTTTAAGGATATCTTTCAAAAATTTAAATAAAATCTGATGTTTCTTCCAGGTATTTTCTCCTATATACTTACCTTCTCTTGTAAGTATAACATCTTCATAAGGAGTATGCACTGCATATTCATCTTTTACTAATCTATCTATAGCCTCTGTTACAGATGGTAATTTTACTGATAGAAACGTTGCAATATCTTTTATATGTACAGGCTCATTTTTCAGAGAAAGTACATATATTGCTTCAAGATAGTCTTCAATACTTTTTGTCGTTTTCATCTCATAAATAATCTTAAAATTTGGTTCAAAATGCCACCTAATACAATCGCCCCTAAAAATTCACCAATTGTTACATATGTTGCTCTTTTCCAGCCAAATTCCCTTTTTAGTGCAGCAATCGTTGCAACACAAGGAATGTAAATCATCGTAACAAAACCAAAAATAAATATTTCTCTCGGCGTAAGCACTGTAGCAAAATTTGTCGTGTGGTACAGTGCGGCAAGCATAACGAGAGTAAGCTCTTTTCTCAAAATGCCAAACAGAAATGTAATCCCAGCTAGCGGGGGCAATCCCAGCCAGTTCGTCATAACTGGCTTTAGAAAATTTGCAACAGGAGCAATCCAATGCAGTTCAGCAAATACTTCCATTATTACATTCGCTGCTATAATGATAGGAAATGCAAAGTATACAAAGTCTTTTAACCTTATCCATGTTTGCTTTAAAATAATTTTTGCCACAGGCTTTCTATAAGGCGGCATCTCCATAATAAGCCCTGAGGGCGTACCCTTAACATATCTATTCAATATCCTTCCTACAATATATATCAATACAAAATCTAATGCATACAAAATGATTGCATAGATAGGCCCTAAAAATGCAGCAACAAGCCCTAATATAATGACTGTTCTTGCAGAGCAAGGAACAAGTGTTGCAAGTATCGCTGCAAGAAATCTATCTCTATCTCTCTCCATAATACGTGTGCCAAGCACAGCAGGTACATTACACCCGAAACCCTCTATAAGCGGCATAAATGCTTTACCGTGCAATCCTAATTTGTGCATTACATTATCCGTGAGAAATGCAATACGTGCTAAGTAACCGCTATCCTCCAAAAACGCAAGAATCAAATAAAAAGGTGCAATGTATGGCAATACAATACCTATTCCTGCAATGATTCCTTCCATAATACCATTCCAGAGAATTTTATTTGTGGTTAAAGAAAATGGCAGTTGCATAAAAGTAGGTTTAAATGACTCGAGCCAATTGGTTAAGAGGTCTGAGAAATAACTTCCAAATTTAAAAACACCATAAAAAGTAAGTAGCACGAGCCCTACAAATAATATGTAACCTGTTACTTTGTTCAATGCAATTTTGTCTATGCTATCCCCGATATTTAACCGTGCCGTTCCTCTTTTTTCTATCACACTTTCAGTAATACGTGATGCCACTGTATACCGCTCAGATATAATAACTGTTTCGGACGTTTCTCCATGAATATTTTTAAGCTCTTTTTTGAACCTCTCTGCAAGCGCAATAACACTGTCATCCTTTACTTCTTTTTTAATAAGGGGGTCATTTTCAAGAAGTTTTATTGCTACAAAACGCACAGGATAAGTAGTATGAATTTTTTTGTTTATCTCTCGAGCAAGGGCCTCAATACGTATTTCTACTTCTTTTCCATAGGGGATCGGCTTTGTCCTCACTCCTTCTTCAAGCATTTCTTTTGATTTTTCAAATAGCTCTCTTAATCCTTTGTTTCTTACTGCAACAGTAGAAACCACAGGTACACCAAGAAGCTGGGAAAGTTTTTTAAAATTGATACTTAATCCTTTGTTTTCTAATATGTCATACTGATTTAAAGCAATAATTAAAGGTGATTCCAACTCAATGAGCTGCAATGTAAAGAAAAGATTTCTCTCAAGATTCGATGCATCCACTACATCTACTACCAGATCAGGCTTCTCTTTTGCTACAAATTCTCTAGAAACGATCTCCTCTTCTGAATACGTAGAGAGTGAATATATACCCGGTAAGTCTACAACACGTATTTTTACTCCCCCTTGTTCAATAAATCCTTCCGCCTTTTCTACTGTCTTACCAGGCCAATTTCCTATAATTTGATTTCCGCCGGTAAGCTGATTAAATATGACACTTTTCCCTACATTTGCATTACCTGCTAGGGCAACAGTATAGATATACTTCTTCACAACTCCTCTACATATATCCTTGAGGCAATACTTCTTCCAATTGCAAGGTGTGTACCCATAACAGATACTTCCACTGGTCCCACAGGTGTATTTCTTATTACTTCTATTGTACTGCCTGGTATAATCCCCATTTCTTGCAGTCTTCTTGCAAATGCCTGTCCCATCCCCCTGCCAAATCTTGCTCCAAACCGTCCTCTACGTCCCAGAGCAAAACTCATTACTTTAGCTCTTGCTCCTACTTTCAATTGTATAAGAGTAACTATTTTTCTCATATATCTATCTCCTATATTAGGTTTACCTAACTTTTCGAATATTATAATATCTATTATTAAATTGTCAACAGCAAAAAATGTTCCCACCATCCATACAGTGAACTGTTATACTAACAAGTTCTTTAAAG
>CAYONU010000005.1:0-28164 GCA_964405445.1 uncultured Caldisericales bacterium
TACTTGATTTTGACAAGAAAGGTGTTATAATTCCTTCCAAAAAGGGGGTGAATGAGTAATGAAAAAGAACATTAAAAGAATTGTTGCGCTTGTTATTGCTTTATTTGTAATTTTTGCTGTTGTACCGTTTACCTCTGCGTCAAGCTATGCATTTAATTACTCAACAAACAGTAACTACATCAAAGATACAATTGGCAACAAATTTACACTTCCGTACAAGCCATTTACAAAGAGAGATGTTTTTTATGTACCTCTCAGGGCAAGCATCGAGAGTGCAGGAGGTATTGTAAAATACAACAGAGAGTATAAAAGTATTCTTTTAAAGTATGGTAACAGAACGGGAAAGCTTACTTTAGGAAAAACTATTGGTACAGTGAATAATACACCTTTTACATTTGTAAGGAAACTTTTTGTTATAAAAGGGAGAACAGCCGTTGATGTACGCTTCGTTACACTTCTACTTAACGGGAAGGTAAAATTAAGCTCAGGCACCTGTAGCATTACATTTTATCCTATTCTCAATAAAAAGGATGCATTGAACAATAGCGTTATATTGTACAAAGAGCCAAAGAGGATTGTATCGCTTGCACCAAACCTCACAGAAATACTATACGCTATTGGTGCAAGTAATAAGATAGTGGGTGTATCCAATTATTCCGACTATCCGGAAGATGCAAAGAGTAAACTGAAAGTTGGAGGGTTTTTTACTCCTTCCATTGAAAAGATCTTTGCACTTTCTCCTGACGTTATACTCGTTGCAAGAGGTACCCCGCTCACTGTAATTAATAAATTTAAAGAGCTTGGATTACAGATGTATACCTCGGATCCACATACAATAGGCGATATATATAACCTCATATCTACTATAGGCAGAATTACAGGTAATATAAAAGAAAGCAATATACTTGTGAAAAAAATGAGAGCAACTGAAAGAAGTATAACGGATAAGGTAAAAAATATTTCCCATAAAAAGAAAGTATACGTAGAGATGTGGAACAACCCAAAGATGTCTGTGGGCAAAAATACATTCATAAACAGCTTAATCAATGAAGCAGGAGGCATAAACATTACAGCGAATTTAAAGGGTGACTGGCCAATGATAAATAGTGAATACATCATAAAAGAGAATCCTGATGTTATTATCCTTCTTTATCCTTACAGCAAGAAGGAGATTGAAAAAAGACCTGGATGGAATACAATTAATGCAGTGAAAAATGGCAATATTTTTGTTGAAAACCCGGATATCTTTGAAAGGCCTGGCCCAAGGATCATAGATGGATTAGTAACGCTGTACAACATTTTATATGGGAGACACTGATAATAGATTAAAGTATCTCGTATTCGTTTTAACGTTTATTTTTGTCATCGTACTTTTAATCTCTCTTTCTAAAGGAGAGGTAAGTTTGTCAACAAAAAAAGTGGTAAAAACGTTAATAGGAAAGGGCAATGCACAATCGAATGGCATCGTTCTTAAAATAAGGTTGCCGCGCTTTCTATTGTCTGCTGCTGTAGGAGGAATGCTTGCAACAGCAGGACTTATTATGCAAACAATATTCAGAAATCCTCTAGTGGATCCCTACTTTCTTGGTGTATCGTCAGCAGCAGAACTTGGCATAAGCATCTCAATTATACTCGGCATAACCGGTACAGTGCTTGGCATATCTATTATGTCCATCATTGCATTTTCATTCTCTGTATTACTAATATTAGGTATGGTAAAAATTGCAAAGATAAAAAGTATTGTTAATTCAAAAGCAGGATTAGTCCTTATAGGTATAGCAATATCCTATGTGCTTTCAGCCATAAACAATCTACTTGTCACCTATAAAAAAGATGTATTTCTTAAAAGTACATTCTGGGCTTTAAAAGGCTTCAATACGGCAGATATATCAGAATTTATCTTTGTACTGCCTTTCCTTGTTGTTGGTTTTATCTATACGGTATCCAATGCAAAGCAGATGAATATATACCTTTCAAGTGACCTTACGGCACATTCACTTGGCATAAACCTCAACAGATTTGTTCCATCAATGCTTGCAGTTTCTGCAATCATATCGGCAGCCTCAGTAATGGTGGGAGGCACTATAAGCTTCATAGGGCTCTTTACCCCACACATAGGAAGGCTGCTTGTAGGGGAGGAAAGGAAAAAATTATCCCTTGTCACACTACTCTTAGGTATTACATTACTTCCTCTGTTTGATTTTATCTCAAGAACCATTATCCCCTCGCAGGAGATACCTATCAATATTATCACTGCACTTGTTGGTGCACCATTCTTTATATACCTATTCTTTAAAAGTAAAAATGTACAGTATTGATATAAAAGAATTATATTTTTCCTACGGAAAAAATTATGTCCTATCTAACCTTCAATTGAAAGTGCAGGAGAATGGTGTGTATTGCCTCATTGGTAGAAATGGCAGTGGAAAAACGACGTTACTCAAAATACTTATCAAATTTCTTCACTACGAAAGAGGCAAAATTAAAATTAACGGAAAGGATTTGAATACATTTACCCTGAAGGAAATTGCGCAAACAATAGGATTCCTCGAAAGTGAAATTCCTCCTGTCTATTTACCTGTCGAAGAACTAATAAGCTGGGGCAATTTCCCTTTCACAGGTAAAAGGAAAAACGTAAAAGATGTGATGAAAGAACTCGATCTTACAA
This sequence comes from uncultured Caldisericales bacterium, assembly GCA_964405445.1. Classification (GTDB taxonomy): domain Bacteria; phylum Caldisericota; class Caldisericia; order Caldisericales; family Caldisericaceae; genus CAJXKN01. Next base: position 2,669 of record CAYONU010000005.1, read on the forward strand.
AAATTGGGAAAAAGAGTTTTCAGTCCCTCAGTACTGGAGAAGAAAAGAGGGTGCTTTTAGGAAGAATTTTTGTGCAATCCCCAGATATTGTTTTAATAGATGAACCATTTAATTTTCTTGACCCAAGGTACAAGATCGAAGTTTCGCTACTACTTAAAAAATTAGGAGAGAAGAGTATTGTATTTATTGCTACACATGACATCGGTGCTGTACAATTCGTCGGCAAAAAAGTATTTGTATTAAACAATGGAAAAATTCAGATGGAGGGTAGTCCGGGTGAAGTAATAAAAAGCAAGATAATTAAAAAGGCTTTCAACATTCCAGAATCATTAGAAGAAAGATTTAAACAATTTTATCATATAGGCATTTGATTTTTATTGAAAATTTAGTATAAATATAATATACAAGGAGGTTTATGTATGAGGATTATAGATGTGGATAGAGAAGTTGCAGAAGCATTGGAGAATGAACTAAATAGGCAGCGCAACAAGCTTGAACTTATCGCATCAGAAAACTTTGTTACAGAGCCCATTCTTGAGGCACAAGGTTCAGTATTAACAAATAAGTATGCTGAAGGATATCCTAAAAGGCGATACTACGGTGGATGCGAATTCATAGATGTCGTAGAAAGCCTTGCCATAGAACGCGCAAAGGAGTTATTCGGTGCAGAAGGTGCAAATGTTCAACCGCATTCGGGTACGCAGGCAAATGTTGCTGTATATTTTGCAACGATGCTGCCAGGTGATACATTTATGGGAATGGACCTGAATGCTGGAGGGCACCTTAGCCATGGAAGTCCTGTAAATATATCAGGTAAATATTTTAATGTGGTGCATTACGGCGTTGATAGAAAAACAGAGCTCATTGATTTTAATGAAGTAGAAGACCTTGCAAAGAAGCATAAACCAAAGGTTATTGTTGCAGGGGCAAGTGCATATCCGAGGGTCATTGATTTTGAAAAATTTCAGCAGGTTGCACAATCAGTTGGTGCATATCTAATGGTGGACATGGCACATATTGCAGGGCTCGTTGCAGCTAAAATTCATCCGACACCAGTTCCTTACGCTGACTTTGTCACGACTACAACGCATAAAACATTAAGAGGACCCAGAGGTGGCATCATCCTATTTAGAGAGAAATACAAAAAAATGATAAACAGAGCAATATTCCCTGGCACGCAAGGGGGACCTCTGGAACATATCATTGCAGCAAAAGCAGTAGCATTGAGACTTGCAATGCAGCCCGATTTTGTTGAGTATCAAAAGCAGATCGTAAAAAATGCAAAAGCCCTCGCAAACGCAATGAATAAGAGAGGATACAGATTAGTTACCGGCGGTACGGACAATCACCTGATGATCGTTGACCTGAGAAGTAAAAACATTACAGGAAAACATGCAGAAAAACTGCTCGATTCAGTCGGTATTACAACAAATAAAGAAGCAATTCCTTTCGATCCGCTACCACACACAAAGACAAGTGGTTTAAGATTGGGTACACCTGCTCTCACAACGAGAGGGATGAAGGAAAAAGAAATGGAAATTGTAGCAGATCTGATTGATCGCACTATTACAAGCAAAGGCGACGAAGAAAAACTTGAAAAAATAAAGAAAGAAGTGAAAGAACTTACAGGCAAATTTCCCCTGTATCCGGGACTGAGCTATATTAAAAAATGACGGAGAGAAAGAATGAATGACAATGTACATTTAATTGATCATCCCTTAGTACAGCACAAACTTACGCTCATGAGAGATAAAACGACAACGACAAAGGAATTCAGAGAGCTTGCAAAAGAAGTTTCTGCTCTTATAGTATATGAGATCTCCCGCGATATGAGACTTAAGGAGATAGAGATCGAAACCCCTATAGGGAAAACAAGAGGAAAGATATTAAAAGACGAAATTGCACTTGTTCCTATACTCAGAGCTGGTATTGTTATGGCTGAGGGCATCCTGGATCTTATCCCAACAGCAAAGGTAGGACATATTGGTTTATATAGAGATCCTGAAACACTTATGCCTGTTGAGTATTATTGTAAATTACCAAAGAACATAGACAAATACAAAGTATTTATCGTTGATCCAATGCTTGCTACGGGTGGTTCTGGAGTAAAAGCAATAGAAATTCTCAAAGAGAAGAAAGTTCAAAATATTGTTTTTGTATGCCTTATCTCTGCGCCGGAAGGAATAAAACGAATAAACGAACGTTTTCCTGAGATACCTATATATACAATCTCCATCGATGAAAAGCTGAACTCGCACGGTTATATTGTTCCGGGACTTGGAGATGCAGGCGACAGGATCTTCGGTACGAAATGAATGAGATACTGAAACTCGTTTTTAAAAATGCTGTTTCTCTAAAACTCTATTTCCTCTACGGATTTTTTTTTGCTTCATTCTTCACACCAGTAGCAATATGGATAGGAAGAAGATTTAAAGTAATTGATAATCCTGAAAATAGTAAAGAAAGGACCAAGATCCATCATATAGCTGTCCCGCGTACAGGCGGCGTTGCAATGTATAGCAGTTTTGTAATTTTGTTCCTTCTGATCCATAAGTTCACGCCGAAGTTCGTTGGACTCTTCATCGGTGCAACAATAATATTTATTGGAATGTCCATTGATGACAAATACAATATAAGTGTAGCAAAGAAATTTTTTATACAATTCATTGCTGCATCTATAGTTGTTACAGCAGGTGTAAAGTTCACATTTATCACTAACCCATTTACAAAACACTTAATCAATCTTGGGTGGGGCGGTATAGTACTTACAATTCTATGGATTGTAGGCATCACAAATGCGTTGAATATCATTGATGGTTTGGATGGTCTTGCAGCAGGTATAGCATCTATTTCTTCCATAACTCTTTCATTCGTTGCAATATACAAAGGGAACTTTTCGCTTGCATTCTTATTGCTTGGAATCAGTGGCTCGCTTATTGCCTTTCTTATATATAATTTTCATCCTGCACGTATTTTCCTAGGTGATTCCGGTGCAGAATTATTAGGGTTTTTGCTCTCTGTGATCTCCATTATGGGAGCATACAAAACCGCAACATTCCTTACAATGGCGGTACCTATATTTACTCTTGGCATACCTATCACTGAAGTATTTACATCCATTGTAAGAAGGTTAAGAAAAGAAATGTCCCCATTTCACTATGATTTGGGGCATATGCATTACAGATTGTTAGAAAAAGGCTGGTCACAGCGGAGGATAGTACTTGTTTATTACGTCATTACAACGACACTCTCTGTTGCAGGTCTTTATATTGCATTTGGTGTGAAATGAAGAAGAAAGTCTTTCTTATCTTCGGCACACGCCCGGAAGCAATAAAAATGTACCCGGTGTATAAAGCACTAAAAGAGCACGGGGAAATTGATACAAAAGTTGTCATAACAAGCCAACATCAAGAAATGCTTAAGCAGGTATTAAAGATATTTAAGATAAAAGTAGATTATGATCTTAATGTAATGGAAGATAGGCAGACGCTTACGAAAATTACATCAAAGGTGCTGAATGGTTTAAAAGAAATATTTAACAAAGAAAAACCTAATCTTGTTATCGTGCATGGTGATACAACAACAACATTCTCCGCAGCACTTGCGGCATACTATGAAAAGATACCAATAGGACACGTAGAGGCAGGTTTAAGAACATATGACAAATATTTCCCTTACCCAGAGGAAATGAACAGGACTCTTACGGATGCTTTAGCAGATTTGCATTTTGCACCTACTGAATCTGCAAAGAGAAATTTGCTAAACGAAGGTATTTCAGAATCAACGATATTTGTTACCGGAAATACGGTAGTAGATGCAGTAAAGGAAGTCCTTACGTTAAAAACCAAAGATCCATTGCCTATAGATAATAACGAGAAATTTATCATTGCTACAGCACACAGAAGAGAAAATTGGGGCGTGCCTATGCAAAATATATGTAAAGCAATAGATTATGTAAGTAAAAAGTATAAGATAAAATTTATCTTCTCCGTACATAAAAATCCTTTAGTACGAGAAACAGTAAAAGAAGTTTTGGGTAATAATGCCTATGTGCATCTTATAGAGCCTATGGACTATATTGACTTTGTTCACCTTGCTTCAAAGAGCTTGTTTGTTCTCACAGATTCCGGTGGTATCCAGGAAGAAGCACCTACCTTACATAAGCCTGTACTTCTCTTGAGAAATGTAACTGAGCGTCCGGAAGCAGTGAAAAGCAAAACTGTAAAAATTGTAGGCACGAACCAAAGTAATATCGTTGAAAATATTGAAAAATTGCTTAACGATAAAAAAGTTTATAATGAAATGTCTCAAGCAGAAAATCCTTTTGGCAATGGTAATGCCGGGAGAAGAATCGCAAGTACAATAAAAAATTTTTTATCAAAGGAGAGTAGAAATGGCATATTTTGAAATAGAAGGTGGTGTGCCCCTTAAGGGAGATGTAGAAATTTCCGGAGCAAAGAACGCAACATTTCCCATTTTGTCAGCAGCACTTCTTATAGAAGGAGAAATACATATTAAACGAGTGCCAAAAGTATTAGATGTTATTCATTTTATTGATATTTTGAAAGAATTGGGAGTGAAGATTAAAGAAAACAGCGATGGAATCATTATGAATGTAGGTAGAAACATTGGTTCAAGGATAGAGTACAAGAAAGAACGTAATTTAAGGGGAACTCAAACACTCTTAGGCGCACTCATTGCAAAAAACGGTAAGGCAGTGTTGCCTTCACTCGGCGGCTGCAATATTGGTGCACGCCCGATAGATTTGCACCTCAAAGGATTAAAAGGATTAGGCGTTAACATTGACTGGGAAGAGGGATACCTTAAAGCAAACGCAAAGAAACTCACCGGGAATTCTATATATCTGGACTTCCCAAGCGTCGGTGCTACAGAAAACCTTATTATTGCTGCAGCAAAAGCAGAAGGTACGACAATTTTAGAGAATGTGGCAAGGGAACCTGAAATAGGAAATCTTATAGATTTTCTTAATAAAGCAGGTGCAAATATTCATATTGAAAGACCTGGAGTTATACATATCATAGGAGTAAAAGAATTACATCCTATAGAATTCTCTATTATCCCCGATCGTATTGAAGCTGCTACGTATCTCATTATGGGAGCAATTACGAGAGGCGATATATTGATTAAAGACGTTAATCCGATAGATTTTGAGCCTGTAATTATGAAATTAGAAGAGATGGGAGCAAAGATGCAGGTAACAGATAGCAAAGTCCATCTATTAGCCGATGGAAGGTTAAAAGGCATAAATGTTAAAACTCTTCCTTTTCCTGGTTTTCCTACTGATGCACAGCCTCAGATAATGGCACTCTTATCTGTATCAAAAGGGACAAGTATTATTACAGAGACGATCTTTGAGAATAGGTTTAGAGCAGCAAAGGAACTGCAAAAGATGGGGGCAGATATAAAAATAGAGCATGATACGGCTATTATAAACGGCACAGAACAACTGGAAGGTGCAGAAGTAACAGCACCGGATTTGAGAGGTGGTGCAGCTCTTATAACTGCAGCACTTGCAGCTAAAGGAAATAGCAGGATATTGGATGCTTATCATATAGATAGAGGATACGAGAGAATAGAGGAAAGAATAACAAAATTAGGTGGACACATCATACGAAAAAATGATAACATTTGAAAAGTACCATGGTACAGGGAATGATTTCATTATCATTGATGGAAGGAAATTTCCTTTAAAAAACCCATTTATAGCATCAAAAACATTATGCGAAAGACATTTTTCAATAGGAGCGGACGATCTTCTCTATCTTGAAAAAAGCGCAGTAGCAGACATTAAAATGCATATCTGTGAGCCCGATGGCACAGAGGCAAGTATGTGTGGAAACGGTATACGTTGTGTAGCATCATACTTATTAAGGAATAACAAAACAAAATCTTCGGTTACTATTGAAACTCTCTCGGGTGTAAAAACAGTGTTTAAAAAAGGAGACTTGTTTACAGTAGAAATGGGAGAGATGCAACCAATAGGTAAATTTATGACCCCTCATTCAAATAAGCTAATGATGAAAAGAAAAATAAACGACCGTATGTATTACATTGTATCAGCAGGAGAACCGCATATAGTTACTTTTACTAAGAACGTGAATCAATTAGATATTGCAAAGAATGCCTTTCCCGTTGCACATAACTTTACAATGTTTCCTAAAGGTATTAATGTAGATTTTATAGAAGTCTACAAAAACAGTATTTACTTAAGAACATTCGAAAGGGGTGTATGGAATGAAACGCTCGCCTGTGGCACAGGTGCTGTCTCCTCTGCATTTGTTACAAATATGATTCTCGGCAGAGAAAATGAAATAAAAGTGCAAATGAAAGGAGGAATGCTCTCTGTATCATTCAAAGACAGGAAAGCTTTTCTTACTGGAAAGGCAAAGTTTGTATTCAATGGGGAAATAGGAGGTGTTAAGTGAAAAAAATATTAATTTTATTTTTAATTGTTGTATTTTTATTGCTGCCTCTACGTGCAAAAGCAGATGAAGAGATAAATTGGCACAATGTAGGAAGTATAAATGGAGGTACGGTAAACAGCATAGCTATTTCGCAGAGTTTTAGTACAGATAAAACAGTATATGCTGCAACCCCTGCTGCAATATTTGTTTCTCACAATGCTGGAGAGAACTGGGATAAAATTCCTTTCTCCCTTGCCGAGGGAGCAAATGTAATCCTCGTTTCAAAGTACTACAGAAAGAACGATATCTTTTTAGGTACAAAGAATGGCATTTATCTTTCAGAAAATGGCGGGAAATACTGGCAAATATTCAACAGAGGAATGGAAGAAAGTTACATCATAGATATTAAAGAAGATGAAAAAGGAAACCTCTTTGCGTTGTCTTTTAATGGTATACTTATGGAAAGGAAAAAAGATGGAGAGCTATGGAAAAATATCCTGAAGCTTACCGGTCCTACAGCAACAACTATTACAGTTAATGGAGATTATATATATGCAGGATGCGAAGATGGCACAATTTATAAGATAAGCCCTGCAGACAAAGAAAAAGAAATAATAGCAGAAAATCTCACGGAAAGCCCAATCTCAAAGATTTTGATTTATAACAATATAATATATGCATCCACATTCTACGATGGAATATTTATAGGAAACAAGGATAACTTTAATCATGAACTTAAAGGCACAAAGATAAATGACTTTGCCATCCAAAATGGAAAAATTTATGTAGCAACAATTGATAAAGGTATCTTAGTAAAGAACGAAAAATGGGAAACATTATCCAGCTTAAGTGACATTGCCATAAGATGTATGGCACTCTCAAGCAACTTCTCACTGGATGGAACAATGTTTATAGGCACCATTAAGAAAGGTATCTATACTTCATTCAACTCTGGAAAAACATTTGCAAAATCCAGCAATGGGCTTACTGGAACATATATTACCGCGGTATCATTCTCTTCTACATATAATAATGATGGTATAGTGTTTATAGGAACTAAAGATAACGGTTTGTATGAATCGGCAGATTCTGGGAAAACGTTTAGTAGCATCCCATTGTTTTCTTATTACACTATTACTGCAATCTGCACTGCAGATGATTTTTCTCATACTCAAACATTGTTTGTAGGCACACAAGGCAAAGGCTTATTTGAATCAAAGGATAGTGCAAAAAATTTTGACAGGATTAAAGCATCGCCACAGTATATATCCTGTCTCCTCTTTGAGGACAATAAGCTTTTCATAGGCACGGGGGATGAGGGCATTTTCATTATGGATCCAGAAAATAACACTTTTACTCAATCAAATAATGGTATTCTGCCTTTCGATTTAAATGTTAAAAGTATTGCAGGAAGCGGTAACACGATCTTTATAGGTACAAATGGAGGGAGCGTATACAAATCGTTAGATACAGGAAAGGATTGGCAAAGAGTAGGAGAAAAAAATATTCCTTCTTACAGCATTGTAGATATTTCTCTGTCAGATGCATATCATACTGATAAAACGCTTGTCGTAGGTACAGCGGGAAGTGGCATTTATATTTCTAAAGACGGAGGCTCACATTTCATAAATATATCCGATGCATTGTTAAAATACCATATGTGGGTAGACGGAGTACAACTCTCGCCACAGTTTTCAAAAGATAAAACGATTCTTGCAGGTTCCTGGGATGGAGTATATCTGAGCAACGATGCAGGAAATATGTGGAACAACATTACGGGGAACAAAGATAATAGATATGTTTACAGAGTCTATTTCACTCCGGACTTTGCTTATAACAAAAGTGGTGCTATATACGTTGCAACAGAATCAGGCGGACTTTACATACTCAATCAAAAGAAAAAGATTGTAATTAAAATGACGATAGGTAGAAAAGGACTGCTCGTTAACGGTAGATTTAAAGATACGGACGTTCCTCCTATTATAAAAAATGATAGAACAATCCTCCCTGTCCGTTTTGTAGCTGAATCTCTAGGAGCAAAAGTTGGTTGGGACGGTAAAACACGAAAGGTAACAATTACTCTAAATCAAAAGACAATAGAGATGTACATAGGGAAGAGCACAGCATACATAAATGGAAAACCTATTCAAATTGATCCAAATAATCCAAAAGTTACGCCAGTTATCATCAACAGCAGAACCTTTGTACCTGTCCGCTTTGTAGCTGAAGCATTTGGAGCACAAGTAGAATGGGATAATTACACAAGGACTGTAACAATAATATATGAAGGATAGGAGGAGGAGATGAAAAGAAGAAAAATATTCATATCAATAGTTTTAAGTATTTTAATGCTACTTGTCTCATTCGTACCCATTTTTGGTAAGAATATACCTGTTGCTAACTCTCCCGAACTTATGATAGAAAACTTCTCGGGAACAATTCCTATTATAAAAGCAATTCAGAATGCAAAAAAGTCCATATACTTAGAGATATACGGATTTACACAATTTGATATAGCAGATGCATTGGGGAAGGCTGCGCTAAGAGGAATAGATGTAAAAGTGATGATGGAGAAAAGCCCCGTCGGAGGAGACTCGGAAAATTGGGATGTAAAAAACAAACTTACTCATTATGGTATACCTATAAAATGGGCAAATCCAGAGTATTTCCTTACACATGCAAAATTTATGGTAATAGATAAAAAAGAAGCGATGGTGAATACCTACAATTTCACTTACAGTACGTTTAACAAAAACAGAGAATTTGGCATTGCAATAAGTGACCCGATAAAGGTGAAAGAAATAGAAGAGATATTTGAGAATGATTGGAATAGAAAAGAAGTAGTGAATAAGGATCCTGATATTGTTTTAAGCCCAGTGGATGCAAGAGATAAGATAGAAAAATTATTGAATAGCGCACAAACTTCTATTGATATATGGGAACAGGAAGTGGAGGACGACAAACTCATAGATATCCTGCAGAAAAAAACCAATCAAGGTATAAAAGTAAGGATTATCATCCCTCCATTGTATAGAGTAGGCGGAAATTTTACTGCAGTGGACAAGTTGGGTATAGAGCACATTCGTGCACTTCCAGATCCATACGTTCATGCAAAACTCATTATTATTGATAAAAAGGTTGCTTATATTGGCTCCAATAATTTTTCTTCTACCTCTTTAGACTCAAATAGAGAGCTTGGAATTATTTTAGACAATACAAAGGTTTTGAATACGTTAAATACAATTTTTGAAATGGACTGGGAGAGAACGATAGATCCAAATAAAGGATGAATTTTTTTCTCTAATTTTGCACGGAGCTCAACTTTGGGAAACTTACTTTGAACTCCGTGCCTTTATTTAATTCGCTTTTTACCTCTATTTTCCCTTTATGTGCATAGACTAATTCTCTTACAATGGTAAGACCAATGCCGAGTCCGCCTGTTTTAGCCGAGCGTGATTTTTCTCCCCTATAGAATCTCTCAAATATGTGAGGTATTTCCTCTTTTGCTATGCCTTTGCCCGAGTCCTTGATTGATATTACAGCATTTTTTTCATCCTGATAACTCTTAACATAAACACCACCTTTTTCAGTAAACTTTATAGCATTACTCAATAGATTCATCAAAATTTCTTTTATTCTTCTTTTATCAGCTAAGATATACAGAGTTTCATCTTGTTCTACTTTAAGGAACAGATTCTTTTTCCGTGCTTCTATTTTTATAGTCTCCGCTGCTTCCGATACAACTTCATTTAAATTAATCTTTTCAAAGCTTAATCTGTATTTTTTGCTATCTATCAAAGAAAGTTCAGAAAGCTCTCCTAACATACTTTCCATTCTTTCCGTTTCATTTTTTATAATTTGCATTGATTCTTTTTTCTCTTCTTCCGTAAATGTTTTGTCATCTAATGTTTCAAGATAACCCTTAATAACAGTCAGAGGTGTCCGCAAGTCATGGGATACATTTTGCACGAGCGTTTTTCTCATCTTCTCAATCTCTGATAGATGCTCTGCCATATGGTTTAAGGCTTTTGCAAGCCCGCCTATCTCATCATTTGTGCTTATGCTGATCCTTGCAGAATAGTTGCCTTTTTCTATTCTTTTAGAAAACCTTACCATCTCTTTTATCGGGTTTGTTGTAAAGCGAGAGACAAAAAAGGCAAGTCCTGTACCTATTATAATTGCAATTATACTCACCAATATTAAAGAAAACCTTATTGCGGTAAGAAACCTTCTTGCATGAGGAACCATAAATACTTCAAAGCCAGCCGGTGTTTCATGAATAATAATCTGGTTAAAGTTTCTTCCTACAAAAACATTAACAAAAAATCCTGTAAAAAAAATTACTACAATAATGAGAAGGATATAACTTAGAATAAGCTTTGCCTTAAAACTCATTTGTTCTTATCTCCCTTAAATCTATAACCCGCCCCATATACGGATTCAATGTATTTAGGATTTTTTGGGCTGTCGCCTAACTTCTTACGTATATTTTTTATGTAGGCATCTATCGTTCTGTCAAATACAACTTCATCATAATCCGTATATATAGCATCCATAATTTGCTCTCTGGAGAATACCTTTCCTGGATGCCCCGAAAGTAACATCAATAATTTGAATTCTTTCACAGTGAAAACAATTTCTTTACCATCTTTTGTTACTCTCATCTCTTTCGGATATATTTCGATATCTTCTACTTTTATTACCCGCTCATCAAGATAACTCCTTCTCAAAAGGCTTTTTACCCTTGCTACAACCTCTCTCGGGCTGAATGGCTTTACCACATAATCATCTGCACCTAATTCTAATCCGTTTACTCTATCATTCTCTTCTGCTTTTGCAGTAAGCATAAGGATCGGCACATTTGAGTGCGCTCTAATTTTTTTTGCAACAGCGACGCCATCTATGTATGGAAGCATAAGGTCTAAAATAATGAGATGAGGTTTCTCCTTTTCAAACATTGCTAATGCTTCCTGCCCGTCCTCTGCTTGTACAACTTCAAATCCTGATTTCAAGAGATACATACTTATAAGATTTCTTATGTTTTCTTCGTCATCCACTACCAATATCTTTTTCATATTCATTATCCTATATAATAATTATAACAAAAAATGTGATAGAAATGTGAGGCTTTAAAGAAACCTCACAGAGTTTTTCTGTATGCACCCGGCAATCCAAACATTGGAAGATACATTGCCAAAGCGACAAACCCAACAATAACACCGAGAATAATAATCATTGTAGGTTCAATCTTTGCTGCGAGGTTCTTTACAGTGTAATCTATATTTCTATCCCAGAGCTCAGCCAGTTTTTCCATAAGACTATCCAAGTTGCCACTTTTTTCTCCTACGGCAACCATCTGTACCATAATTCTTGGGATAGACTTCCTCAGACGCATTGCATCGGATAAACTTTTTCCTTTCTTGATATCTTCACGTATAATGCCTAACTCATCTATAATATAACTATTTACTGTAACTTCTGCTGCAATGTCCAACGCACTCACAACAGTTATCCCACTCCTCAAGGTAAGAGAGAATGAGTGTGCAAAACGTGAGAGTGCTGTAAACTTAACAATTCTTCCGAAAAGAGGAAAACTTAGCTTATATTTGTCAATTATATACCTTCCTTTTTTGGTTGCATAAACTGCTCTATATATAAAATACAATGCAGCAAGGACAAGAATAATCCACAGCCAGTCATGCACGAGAAAATCTTTGAAATTCAGAAGCATTCTCGTCGGTGTAGGTAATTGTTCCTTAGCTTGTGCATAGATGCCTGCAAACTTGGGCAACACATATAGAATAAGAAAAATTACAACAGCAGTAACGACACTTATTACAAACTTTGGATATGTAAATGCACTATGAATTTTCTTCTTCAATTCGTCGTCACGCTCAATATAGCTTGCGATACCCTTTAGAACAATATCTAACCTTCCTGTAGTTTCGCCTACAGCTAAAAGTTTTATGTACAGAGGAGGAAAAACTTTTTTATATTTAGCGAATGCATCCCGTAAAGAGCTGCCTTGTTCGATCATCTTTTTAATGTCCAGAATGATATTCTTAAAAAACTTGTTATCAGTTTGATCCGCAAGACCTGCAAGAGTTTCTAAAAGAGAGAGTCCTGAGGGAATAAGTGTAGCAAATTGTTCTGTAAATATAATGAGTTCTTCCGTGCTTACTCTGCCAAAAAGTGTCGGCATATTATGAGGTACTTTAATTCCTCTCCTCGCTCTACGCACAGAAATGGGATATATTCCCTGCGTTTCAAGTAAAGTGTGTGCTTCTCCTAATGTAGCTGCATTTATTGTACCTTTTATATTTTTGCCCTGTTTACTTTTTGCAATGTAGATAAATACTGCCATTATATTTCTGACGCCACCCTTTCTATCTCACTAATAGTAGTGAATCCTGCCACCACCTTTTTGAATCCTACCTTTCTCATCGTAATCATTCCGCTTCTCAGGGCTGCATCCTTTATTATATCATATGTAGCAGAGCGCTGGATGAGTTCACGGATTTCTTTGTTTACCTCCAAAATCTCGAATAAACCTGTTCTTCCTTTATAACCTGAGAAATTACAAATAGGGCAACCTTTGCCCCTTTTTAGTTCTTTTACATCTGTTACACCTATCTCTTTCCGAATAAGTTTCCTTTCTTCTTCCGAAGGAGTGTAACTGTACCTGCAGTTAACACAGATTGTCCTTACGAGCCTCTGCGCTACTACCCCAATGAGAGAAGATGCAATAAGATACGGCTCAATGCCAAGATTAAGAAGCCTTATTGGTGTAGAGGCTGCATCATTTGTATGAATAGAGGCAAAAACAAGGTGCCCTGTGAGCGATGCTTCTATTGCTACTCTTGCTGTTTCCGCATCTCTTATTTCTCCTACCATAATAATATTCGGATCAAGTCTCAGGACAGACCGTAACCCTGACGCAAAAGTAATATTTGCCTCTTCGTTTATCTGAATTTGCACGATACCCGGTATGTTGTATTCTACTGGATCTTCTAATGTAATAATACTCTCCGTACCCGTGCTTATCGTAGAAATAGCCGAATAAAGTGTTGTTGTCTTTCCAGAGCCTGTTGGACCTGTAACAAGAATGATCCCATAAGGCTTTTTAATAAGCCTATTGAATACTTTAAATTGTTCCGGGAGCATTCCTAATCTTTCTAAAGGCATAAGCATTTTCTGTTTGCTTAAAATGCGAATGGTAAGTTTTTCGCCAAAGGACGTGCCCATTGAAGCAACCCTAAAATCGTAGAATTCATTTCTGTATCTTGCACTGAAATGTCCATCTTGAGGTCTCCTTCTTTCGGCAATATCTATTCCTGCAGAAACTTTTATGCGGGAAATTACTGATTCTGCAATTTCTTTTGGTATAATGATGCTATTATACATAATTCCGTCAATTCTGTACCGTACTCTCGTTCCCGATAGCGCAGGATCAATATGTATGTCCGAAGCATCTTGGGCAATAGCATCCGAAATAATTGAGTTTACAAGGCCTACAATAGGTGCTTCTCCTGTAGTCATCTCCTTGATAATAGGAATGATGTTTTCCGGACCTTTATTTCCTTTTAGCGCAGAAATAACATTCTCCGCACGTTTCTTAAGGTTATATATCTTACTGAGAGCTTGTTCGAAGTCTGTATCCGTGATAAGATAAGGCTTTATCTTTAGTCCTGTTATGAGCCTTGCATTATCTATTGCGATAGGGTTTACCGGAGGGACGCAGGCTACTTCCAAAGTGCTATCAGTTTTTTTTAACGGAATGATAAAATTTGTACGAATAAATTCCTCGGGAAGTAAACTTGCTGTTTCCGGGTCAAGCGAATAATTCTCTAAGTTAATATAAGGGATATTTAACTGATTTTCTAAGAATTTCCCTAATAAATTGGGAGATATAATGCCTTGCCGCACGAGAATTTTCCCAATTTTTTCGTGCGTCTTTTTTTGTTCATCCAACGCTTTAGCGAGTTGTCCTTCCTTTACTAAACCTGCTTTTAAGAGTAATTCTCCCAGTTTTTGCTCTTTATTCATATTACTATTTTAATGGAACGTATGTTTTTGTCAAATAGAATTTATCCATTCTGCCATAAGACTCTTTCTTTATGTATAAATACGGTGGATACTTTTCACCTTTTGTGCTATAATTCAATTATGAAAATTAAACTGCTGCAGAGTTTTAAAGATAAAGAGGATGTATGATGCTCATACGGAACGGTACAATTCTTACACTTACTGAAAAAGGGACAATCAAAAACGGTGACCTTGTAGTAAAAGGTTCGGACATTATTTACGTTGGAGAAAAAAAGAGGTGGAGAGAACAATTTAATACAATAATCGATGCAAGCAATTGCATTGTAATGCCTGGATTTGTAAATGCGCATACGCATCTTTCAATGAGCCTTATGCGAGGCATTGCAGATGATGTTTCTCTGCAAAGTTGGCTCTCTGATGTTATCTTTCCAGTTGAAGCAAAGCTTACGCCAGAAGATGTATATATAGGTGCACTTCTTGCAACTATCGAATCAATCCATACAGGTGTTACTACTGTTGGAGACTTCTACTTCCATATGGATAAGGTTGCACAAGCTGTAAAAGAAAGTGGCATAAGAGCAAATTTGGGTTTCGGACTTGCATCAAAATTCGATATGGATACTGTCAAATTGAAGCTTGCAGAGCATTTCGTCAACCGCTTCCATAACACCGAGGATGGAAGAATACTAGCAAGTTTTGCACCGCATGCACCATACACCTGTACTCTGAAGTTTTTAAAAGCAATTAGTAAAGATGCAAAATCAATGGGTGTAATTGTACATACACATCTACATGAAACTAAAAAAGAAATTGCAGATTTTAAGAAACAGTACAATATGACTCCTATAGAGAAACTTGATCGGATGAACTTTTTTGATGCAAAAGTTAATGCCGCTCACTGTGTCTGGATGAATGACAATGACATAAAGATTTTAAAAAGTCATAATGTAGGTGTTACATTGAATCCACAGAGCAATTTGAAATTGGGCTCTGGTATTCCGGATATAGGTAAAATGTACAGGGCTGGCTTATCCCTTTCTGTAGGAACGGATGGTGCTGCATCAAACAACAACCTTGCACTCATTGAAGATGCAAGACTTGCATCTTTCCTTGCAAAAGGCACTGCATTAAATCCGGAATTAATAAACGCAGAGGAGCTTTTAAAAATGGCAACTGTGAATGGGGCAAAAAACTTAGGTTTCAATGATGTAGGTTTACTTAAAGAGGGATATAAAGCAGACGTCATTTTGATCAATACAGATAAACCAAACCTTACACCTTTTACAGACCCCTATTCGCTTATTGCTTATTCTATGTACCCAACGGATGTAGATACAGTTATTATCAACGGCAAAATTGTAATGCAAAACAAAGAAGTAGTTACACTAAATGAAAAAGATGTCCTTAAAGAAGCAAGTGCTTCCTATGCACGTGTAAAACAATTCATCAAGAAATAGAAATGCCTTGGAATTCCCTAATATATAGAGTTTTTTAGGTTTTATTTCTTACATTTTTTGATAATATTGACAATAAAATTATTTCTTGTATAATATATATAAAATTATATATAGGATAATTTTATGATGCACTGATTAATAAAATAATAATAAATTTCATATTTCCTCCACATTTGGAGGATAAAATGATAATGAGGAAAGCGTTATACGGGAGGTATAAATGAAAAATTTGAAAAGGAACTTTGTAGTATCATCGGTGCTCCTATTATTTGTTTTTTCTTTTGCGGGGTGCAGAACCATTGGAGGAAAGTATGGCACTACTAAACCTGCAACTTCTTCTAAATTAGCTACAGGTACGGAAACTGTCAAAGTAGAAAAGAGAAATATAAAAAGTGTAGTAAATCTTTCAGGTAATGTAACGTGCGATCCGGAGGTTTCTGTAATGCCAAAGGTTTCGGGCAAGATAGTCAAAATTTTTGTAAAAGAAGGTAGTTGGATTGAAAAAGGTACTAAAATTGCTGAAATAGATTCCACTATAGCAAATTTAAATTATCAGAATGCCGTAAATAGTTATAGAACAACCCAAGTCAACTATGATATTGCCAAACAGACTTATACTTCTAATAATGCAGTTATTCAGGCACAGGCAAATGTTAGCTCTGCTGAGTATTCTCTAAACATTGCAAAATTAAATCTTGATATTGCAGAGAAAACTAATAATTCAGACATTCAAGTAAAACAGTCTGAAGAACAGGTAAAACAGGCAGAGATCAACGAAGAAAATGCAAAGAATAATTTAGAAAACTTGAAAAGGACAAATACTTCGGACGAATCCCTTGCAGTTTCGCAGCTTCAAGTGAAGTCACAGGAGCTTTCACTTGCTATTGCACAGCTTAGCTTGAAGTCTCTTAAGGAACAGGGTCCGACGGATGAAGACATTAAACAAGCAAAAGAGCAGGTTACTCAGGCAGAGATCAACGAAGAAAATGCAGAACAAAAATTAAAAGAAGCAGCAGATAATCCGAATACGCCTGATGAAGAAATAAATATCTTGCAGAACCAAGTAGCACTTGCAAAAAGCAATGTGAAGATAGCAAAGTTGAATTTGGATAAGCTCAATAATCACGGTAAACCCACAGATGAAGATATAGAAAAAGTAGAAGACCAGGTTGAACAAGCTAAAGTTGCACTTCAAATAGCAGAGCAGAATTATGCACAAGCAAAAAAAGCAAAAATTGCTAAGGATAATCAGATTAAACAAACAGAGAATCAAGTAAAACTTGCAGAGTCACAGCTTGCTATTGCAAATGATAACCTCATTATGGCAAAGAACAGTACCTCCTCATCAGATGATTCTATAGATATAAGAAAAGCACAGGTATCGCAAGCAGAAGCGAATCTAAAGCAAGCAAATGTAAATCTGGACAATGCAGAGAGGCAGATATCCATAAATAAAGATAGGATTGAACAATCAAAGTTGCAAATGGAACAAGCATACAATACATTGCAAACAGCACTTGAGAATTTAAATGATTATACAATAACTGCTCCTGTTTCGGGAACACTTCTTTCTCTTGATATTGAAGAGGGTGATACTATTTCGATAGGTAAGCCGATTGCTGTAATAGGCAATACAAAGAATTTTATCGTGAAAGCATTTGCCGATGAGATTGACGCAGTAAATATTAAAAAAGGTCAAAGTGCTGTCCTTAGCTTTGATGCATTTCCTTACAAAGAAGTTAAGGGCACCGTAGAATATATAGGGAATACAACAACAACTGTTTCCGGCGTACAGGCTTATGAAGTTAAGATAAAAATAGACGATTTATCCATAGCTTTGAAGGATGGGCTAAGCGCAAATGTGGATATTACTACGCAAGTAAAAAACAATGTGCTCAGTGTGCCTATTGAATCAGTTCTTTATCGGGATGGTAAGTATTATGTGGATGTAGTAAAAAGTGACAATACAGTACAGCGCAAAGAAGTAGAAATAGGTATATCATCTGACGATTATACAGAAATTGTTTCTGGCCTTTCTGAAGGGGATACGATCCTTAGAGTACCTTCTAACTCAGTGTTTACTGAGATTAAACGCAAAAGGATGATACCTGGCAAAAAACCAAGCGGAGAAAACGGTGGATAAAAATGAATGAGATTGTAAGGGCGGAGAATCTAACAAAAACTTACCGTTTTGGCGAGACAGGCGTAGAGGCATTAAAAGGAGTTTCATTACATATTAACAAAGGAGAACTTGTCTCGGTAATAGGCCCTTCGGGCTCCGGCAAATCCACCCTTATGCACCTCTTAGGTTGTCTTGATACACCTACAAGCGGAAAGTACTTCTTGGAGGGAAGAGATGTCTCTAAATTAAACGATGCACAACTTGCCAATATAAGAAATAAAAAAATAGGTTTTGTCTTTCAAACGTTCAATTTATTACCACACCTCACTGTATTGGATAATATAATTTTGCCTGTCGTATATAACGCAAAAGGAAATCTCAAAGAAGCTGAAAGTAAAGCAATAGAAATGTTGAAAAGCGTAGGTATGGGAGAAAGGGCAAACCATCTTCCTGCACAGTTATCCGGTGGTGAAAGACAGCGAGTTGCAATAATAAGAGCTTTGATTAACAATCCTGCTATTGTTTTTGCAGATGAGCCGACAGGAAATCTTGATTCGAAAACAGGGTTGGAGATAATAAAGATTTTGAAAGGGTTAAACGAAGAACGAGGCGTTACAGAAGTTATAGTAACACATGATATTTCTATTACACAATTTACGCATAGAATTATTCATATAAAGGATGGGCTTATAGAGAAAGAGGTAGAAAATGGACATGTAGCAAACGTAGAGGAGATGAAGAAATGAAAATAACAAGGATAATGAAAATGGCAATATCATCACTCAAAATAAACAGAATGAGAACATTTCTTTCTATGTTAGGCATTATTGTAGGTGTTGCATCGCTTATTCTTATTACTTCCGTCGGATATGGTGCTCAATACAGTATTCTTTCACAAATTCAATCACTTGGCTCAAATGTTGTTATCGTTACTCCCGGGCGAAAAACGAATTTATTTAAAACTGCAATGTCAGGAACAAGTACAACTCTAAAACCTCTTACTTATGAAGATGTAAAGTACCTTAAAAAGAAATTGCCCAATGTACATATTTCACCGGAGAGTCGTGTAGGGGCTGATGTGAAGTATGGAACTTCGACGATTTCCACAACTTGCGTGGGAACAAATGTTGACGCATTTTTTGTATCAAACTACAAGGTAAGTTTGGGCAGAAGGTTTACTGATCAGGATATTGATGGCTACAGAAATGTGTGCATTTTAGGTGCTACAACAAAAAACAATTTATTTGGTAACATGAACCCTGTAAGTAAGTATGTAAAGATAAACAACATAAAATATCTTATAGTAGGCACATTAAAACCAGTAGGTTCAATAGGAATGGTGGATTTGGACGACATTATCGTTGTACCTATTACGACACTTCAAGCACATACAAGAATAAAGCATGTACAGGTAATCTATGCAAAAGCAGAGGACAGTATGCCAATGACTGTCCTGGGAGCACGTATTAAAAGTCTTCTTCTCATACGTCACGGAACAGAGAATTTCTCTTTGAATAGCGAACAACAGTATGTGGACCTTGCCAAAACAACAACAGATATACTTAACCTTATGCTTATAATTATTGGCTCTATTGCATTGATTGTTGGTGGCATTGGTATTATGAATATTATGCTTGCATCTGTTGCTGAAAGAACACGTGAAATAGGGATACGAAAAGCAGTAGGAGCAAAAAATAGTGATGTCTTACTTCAATTCCTCACAGAATCCACATTAATATCAGCTGGCGGCGGTATAATAGGTATTATTATAGGTATTGTTTTGTCATTGCTTATCCCTCAAAGTTTTATGCCTACACGTATTACCACTACGTCTATTGTAGTAGGGTTCAGTGTATCCGTCTTTATAGGTATATTTTTCGGTGTTTATCCGGCCCGGAAAGCTTCCAAGCTTAATCCGGTAGAAGCATTAAGGTACGAATAGGAGGAAAAATGAAAAAAATTGTCACTTTTATTCTAATTGCTTTGTTTTCTGCATCCATTGTGGGATTTAAAAACACGGTTGCAGTAGCACTGAATGATGTAAATGTAACACTTTCATCTAACTATGTCGGTGAGTCTACTCAATATACAATTACTTTCTATCCTGAAACGGATTTATCAAAAGGCACTGAGATTTCCGTTATATTTGACGATGCAATTGTTATAAGAAGATTGGATGATGCAAAAAACAAGATCTCTGTAAATAGGATCTATCTTAACGAAGATCCGCAATTTTTCGGGCATATCATTAAATTTTCTCTTCCGGTAAAATTGAATAAGGAAAAGGAAGCAACAATTGTTATAGAAAAAGGCATAATTTTAAATCCACAGGGCCCTGGATATTTTCAAATTCATATAAAATATGAAGATACAGATCTAACGTCAAATTATTATCACATAACGGATGTAAGCACAATTAAAAATCCTGAAATAGAACTTCTTGATAACGGTTTAGAGATAGATTTTTCAACAGGAGAAAAAGGAAGCTTAAAGAGGTATACAACAGAGGCATTCGGAGGAGGACGTTTCACTTTTGTACGGACTGTTCCAAAGGATTTTATCTTTATTCGTTTTTCCCCGTTTCTTTCAGATTCTTTTACTACTATATTACGTAACGATACTAAAGTTAATGGAGTTTATTTACCTGTTTCTCCTAAAGTTACAACACATTTTAAGGATACGGAAAACGAAGAAAAAGAGATTGCTATTGTTGTGCCAAAGGATATAAATGCATTAAGCGATGTAAAAGTTGTTATAGAAGGAATAAAGCTGCCTAATACAGAACCCGGTAATGCCTATGTGCAAGTGTGGACCTCGAAAGAAATAACGCCTGTTAAATCAAATGTCATCCCGGTAAAAGATAAGTACTATATTAATACTACCCTTGCCTCATCTCCTTCCGAACCAAACGGAAAAAATGGTTTCTATACTTCGAAAGTCAAAATAAGCTTCGATGTTGATAAAGGCAGTCTCATTAATAAATATGAAACTTATTACAGTAGAGATGACAAAGATTTTAAACTCTACACAAAACCTATAGAATTGCAAAATGGAGTACAGGATATCTATTTCTATTCCACAGCTCATTCTGCCAAAAGAACACTTAAAGAAAACACAAAGGAAGTAGAGTTCAATATTGATACAACTGCACCTATCGTATCGCTTGGATCGCAGAAGAAACCAAAATCACCATTTTATGAATTAAAAATTAAAATAGAAGACAACAATTTTGATTATGCGGCAATCACTATCCATAATATAAAATTTGTATTTAAGACTAAAACATTTGATCTTCCTCTTTATTTATTTGACAAGGAAACGCCATTTGAAGTTTATGCAGTAGATAAAGCAGGCAATAAAACCATATTTAAGGATACGATAGAATTGAATGATTGATTGAAAATTAATGCAGTTCTGCTAAAATAATCCTTGTGAAAATATGGATATATTTGATATTTATAACATTCCTTCCCGGGATTGAGCTGAGAGGTTCAATCCCTATTGCTATTCTTTATTATAAAGAAAATGTTCTTCTAAGCTTTACTGTAATTACATTTGTAAATATTTTTCTTATCCCGATTGTTTTTTTACTATGGCATTATATCCTTATCCTGGCTGAGAAAATTCCTTTCGTAAAGAAATATCTTGCCAACATACAGAGAAGAGCAAAAAGATTTATCGATAAGTACGGGTTCTGGGGATTAATGATTTTCGTTGCAATTCCCCTGCCGGGCACAGGGGCATACACAGGTGCATTTGCAGCAGAATTATTTGAAATAGATAAAAAAAGAGCGTTTATTGCAATAGCGTTAGGTGTTGTCATTGCAGGTATTATCGTTACCCTCGCATCTACGGGAATCATTTCGTTTAAAATGATAGGGAAATAAGCAATGAAAAAAGAAGTTAAAATAGGATTTATCATACAACTCTTCGCAAATCTCGCTGTTTTTACTCCACAGCTTTTCATCCCACAGCTTGCAGAGAAACTCCATGCAACACAATTCGAAATAGGCTTGCTTGCCACACTCTTTTCTCTTTTTTTGTTTATTTCCTCGTACCTCTCCGGCAGAATTGCTGACCGTATAGGGAGAAGAAAAATTATAACCATTGGGTTTGCCGCATCGATTTTTTCTTACGCACTCGGATATTTTGCTATGAACTATAAAAACCTGCTCTTTGTAAGAATCTTGCAGGGTGCAACGATAGGTATTTATCCGGGTGCACTTGCTGCTTATGTGTATGAGAACAAAGGAAAGATGGGTAAATTTTCTTCATTCGGTGCTACTGGCTCTGCAATTTCGCAGTACATTTCCGGTATTATTGTTACATTTTTGGGGCTGCACTGGCTGTTTATCGTAAGTAGTCTTTCCTTTCTTGTTTCTCTCACATTTGTGGTGTTCGGCTTAAGAGAAGAAGAGTACAAACCCGTATATGTATCCATTCTGCCGATCAATGTAATTAAGAGGAACAAGGGCATTTATATTGCACTTTTCTTAAGGCACACGGGTGCTACCGGCATCTGGGCATTTTGGGTACTGTACCTTGGACAGATAGGTGCCAATAACTACTGGAAAGGAATCCTCTTTACATTTAACTATGTTACTCAGGCATTGGTAATGTATCTCATTATGGATAAAGTTTCGGGAAAAAGATCCGTCGGATGGGGGCTTATCCTTTCGTCTTTAATATTCCTTTCTTTTGCTTTTGTCCCTAATTATTTATGGATTATCCCAACAATGATTGCTACAGGTTTTGCCTGGTCTTTTCTCTACACAGGAGCCTTAAAAGAAGTTACGGAAAAAAATAAAGAAAGAGCAACAGCTTCAGGTCTTATCCAGTCATCCATAAGCCTTGGTAGTATATTGGGGCCCCTTATAGGTGGTATCATCGTAACGCTTACTCATACATACAAAGGTGTTATGTATTTTGCTTTTCTTATTACACTTATAGCATACATATATTATCTTCTTCAAGAAAAAATGAGTTTGAGGCATTCCGATAGTTTGGAGCCTTGACAGAATAGAATAAATGTACTAATATGTTCAAAATGAAAAAGGAGTTATTTGGTCGGGAGTTGTAATCCGTTATGCTTAAAAAAATTATTATTATTCTTGCTGCAATAAGTATATTTTTTATAACAATCCTTAATGGAGTAGATGAGGTATGGCAGAGCTATTTTTTTGTTATGCTTATCTTTATGGATTTTGTCCTCTTTGCTCTCTACCAGCTGAAGAGAGATACTTTTAACAAATTTGCTATCTCAAAGGAATTCTTAATATTTATTTTAGTTTTTGCTCTTCTTCCTCTATTTTCCTATTACAGATATATCTCGGTACTGGATGCGTACATCATCATAGCATCCGCCGTATTATTTTTTATTCTTTCCTCTACAATCGAAAAGAAAGACACGAAATTTATTCTTTACTCCGTTGTACTGCTCGGCCTTATCGTAAGTTCCGTAGGATACGTCGGATACGTTGCCGTAGCAAAGTTTCCCTCCTCGTACATTGCAAGATACACAACTTCGCATAGTTTTATCTCGGGAAAAAGGTTAAATTCATTCTTTCAATACCCCAACAGCTTCGGAGGATTTCTTTTATTGCCTGCTTTTCTTTCTTTAGGGATGTTTTTTAATGAAGAAAAGAAAAATATCAAATTTGCCCTGTATTTAGTGAGTGTATTTTTAGTCTTTATCCTTTATCTTACGGGATCTAGAGGAGCAGAAATAGTTTTTGTGATTGGTATTATTTTATTGTTTGTCTTTGCGACGAACAAGCAAAAGAAAAAGGAACTTATTGAGCTTTCAGGCGTTGCTTTCGGAGTGATATTAGCAGTTTATCTGAATAACCATTTTCTTGCACCGATAGTGCAGTATAATGCTTCGCGAGTGAAGCATCTCGTACATTTTCTGGCAGGGGAAGAAAATCGCTCTCTTTCGGATAGGATACAACTTGCAAAGGACGCTGCAAATATTTTCATTCATCACCCGATATTTGGTACGGGTTTGGGGACGTTCAGAGATGCAATGCTCAAATACAGAGTGGGGCTTTTCTATGCACGCTTCCCCCATTCCTCACTCTTTAGATTCCTTGCAGAAACAGGTATCGTCGGAACAACTACTTTTTTCTTTATTGTTGTCGAATTTTTTATAAAGAGTATAAATAAGCTGAAAGCTAACAGAAACTTTGTTTACATTGGGCTACTTACGGGAACTGTCACATTTTTTCTTCATACGCTGCTTGACCTTGACTTTGCATATCCTGTTACCTTTGCAGTTCTTTTTGCTGCACTTGCCCTGTTGCTCTATGATGAAAAGATTACTTTTGTTTTTTCCTTAAAAAGCAATTTATTGAAAATTACTTCTATTACACTCATTGTTTTTATTATTCTTTCACTTGTCCCAAAGAGCATTGCAAGTATGTACGGAGAAGCAGGCGATGTTGCCCTGGACAATAAAAACTTTTCTCAGGCAGTGAGTGATTACAGAGTAGCAATGAAGATAGAGCCATCCTTTGCACTTTATCACGGCCATATGGCTGAAGCTTTCGGAAATATCGCTTTTAGAGAATCCAATCAGTGTAAAGATAATTTATCAAAGGCTCTGAATGAATATGAAATAGCGTACAAATTAAATCCGTTCGGATTTATGTATCCTTTGTGCATCAGTGAAATTTATCTGCTGAGTAAGAATAAAGATGCTGTGCATTTTGCAGAAGAGAGTTTTAATGATAATCCTCAGTGGAAGCCACTCCTCTCCGATGTCGCTCTTTCCTATGCATATACGGGAGAAAATGATAATAAGGCAATAAGACTTGCAAGAGAAGCGCTGAGATTTTCAACCGACGAAGAGACATACAAAGCATTGCGTTATACTACGCCAAAGAAAAAAAACAGCACCGCTTACACGGCAATGGGATTTGTATATCTTCACAACAATGCCGTAATCTCCAACGGGTACTTTGAAAAAGCAATTCAGCTCGATCCTGCCAATGTGTTTGCTTATTTAGGACTTTCCAAAGCATTTGGAGAAGAGGGTAATAAAATGCTGCAAATTGAAAATCTTTTCAAGGCAGTCGGGATAAATCCCTGTTTAAAAGAAGCACACATTGATTACTTCAACAGCGCACCTCTGATAAATATAAAAACAGATATTGCAAAGGTAAATCTAAAGGCAAATTCTCCTGTAACGCTAAACTTCGTAATAACAAATAATAAGGATATCCTTTCAAAAATCGATGTAAGTATTGTTACAGACAAAGAAATAACCATCGCAACGGTAAATCCGAATGAAAGAAATATCAAGTTTACTCTGCCAATTGTAGATGGGAAATTTAGAATCCTTTTAAAAGGAGTCGATAAAAATGGTGTCACGGTATCCAGAACACTTTCATCCTATCTTTCGGAATCAGGGTGAATATTTTACGGTTTTTAGCAATTAATCATTCC
>CAYONU010000006.1:0-7333 GCA_964405445.1 uncultured Caldisericales bacterium
TTGCAAAAAGATGAAAGAAGTGATAAAATACATCGAGTGATAAACAAAATAATAGGAGGGAATAAATGAAAAAACTAAGTGCTTTTATTATTGCTTTGTTGGTTATTCTTATTGCAAGCCTTGTTTTTGTTTTACAGAATAGTGCTCCGGTAAATTTGAATTTCTTTACGTGGAAATTTTCAACAAACATAGGGCTACTTATGATAGTTGTGTTCTTTGCAGGTTTCGTTGTGATGTGGCTTATTTCCCTTATGATTTACATAGGCAATGCGTCGAGACACAGAAAAGAAGTGAAAGAAAGAGACAACCTTATTAAAAAGTTAGAGGAAGAGAAAGGCAATGCAAAGAAAGAATGCGAAGAAAAAATAAAAGAACTGGAAGAAAAGAACAAAGAATTAGAGAAAAAACTAAAGGGTTCGGAGGAAGCTAAAAAACAAACTGTACAAAGAATAACCGAGGAAACCAAAGAGCCTTCAGTTGAAGAAAAAATTAAAGAGCCAACCAAAGAGAAGGATACCATACCGGAGAAACCAAAGAAAAGAGGTTTATTCCGAAGAAAATGAAGAATAACGTCAAGCGGTTGACGAGAATAGGCGTTATTGCCGGGTTATACATAGCGCTCACTTATCTTACTTATACATTCTCTTTTACAGAAATCCAGGTGAGAGTTGCTGAAGCTCTTACTGTTCTTCCTTTTATTTATCCCGAGGCTGTGTGGGGAGTAACAATCGGATGTTTCATTGCTAATATTGCATCACCGTTTGGTCCGATTGATATGATACTAGGAACATCATTCACGTTAATCGCAGCACTTCTGACACGAGCGCTTGCTAAAACGAAAAAGCCTTATCTTGCTCCCCTTCCTCCAATTATTATCAATGCATTTGGCGTTTCCCTATATGTAACTGCTCTTGCAGGATTACTTGGTCCGAAAGGACTTACAATATCAAAAGCTACTACTTTCTCGTATATACTTACACATTTCAAGTTTCTTCCCTATATTATTGGAGTTGCCTGGATAGGCATAGGAGAAGCAATTGCAACATACGGCTTAGGTTTGCCCTTACTCTATATATTAATAAGAAAGGAGAAGAGAGATGAAAATTAAATTTGCACTCGCACAAATTAATCCCGTGCTTGGAGATATGGAAAGGAATCGGGAGAAACATCTTGAATTTATAGAAAAAGCAGTAGAAGAAAATGCAAATATTATTGTGTTTCCCGAATTAAGCCTCACCGGATATAGATTGAAAGACCTTGCAATGGAAGTTGCGCTGTCACCGCAAAGTGATTTCTTTAACCCTATATTGGAAAGAAGCAAAATAATTGACATTGCAATAGGCTTTGTAGAAAGAGGAAATGACAACAATGTATATAATTCTGCAATGTACATAGAGAACAGCAAGATTAAATCAGTGTACAGAAAGATTTATCTTCCCACACATAGCATGTTTGAAGAATTAAGGTTTATGGGAAGAGGCAAGAAAGTTAATATATTCAAAACAAGATATGGAGATTTTTCCATACTAATTTGCAGAGACCTATTTCACCCTTCGCTTTTGTTTCTCACTTATGCACAAAATGCCGAGGTTGTATTAGGGATGAGCAATATGCCTCTCAGAGGAGTAGAGGGTAAAAAACCTGCTATACAGGAAACTGTAGAGAAAGCAGTGGATACGTACACAAGTTTTTTCTCTCAATTCATTGTATTCGTAAACCGAGTTGGTTTTGAAGATGGAATAGGTTTTTATGGAGGCTCGTTTGTTGGCACACCGATGGGAGAGAAATTAGGATTTGCAGGAATACTAAAAGAAAAACTCACATTTGCGACAATTGACACTGAAGAAATCTATAGAAAAAGACAATTATTTCCGCTTTCACGAGAAGAGGATTTAAACATTATAAAAAACAATCTCGATGCAATTCCGGGGGCAAATAATGGAGAAGTTTAATTTAAACTATGAACTTGTAAAAAAATTTATCATTGAGTTCATTAAAGAGGAAGTATACAGCAATGGTTTCAAAAGATGTGTAGTGGGATTATCAGGTGGTGTTGACTCAGCTGTTGTTGCATATCTATCCGCAGAAGTGCTGGGCAAAGAAAATGTAAAAGCTATTATTATGCCGTACAAAGATAGTGACCCTGTATCAAAGGAAGATGCTCTGCTTGTTGTAAAGAAATTGGGTATTCTAAATGAAATAATAGATATTACAGGGATAGTTGATGCATATTTTAAGAGCAATGTAGCAAACGTTAGAAAAGGTAATTTTCTTGCAAGAATAAGAATGTCCATTCTATTTGATAAAGCAAAGGAATTTAATGCACTTGTTATGGGAACAAGCAATAAAAGTGAACTAATATTAGGATACAGTACATGGTATGGGGATATGGCTGCAAGCCTTTATCCCGTCGGTGACCTGTATAAAACAGAGATATTTGAATTTGCAAGATTCCTCAATGTTCCGGAAAGAATTATTAAGAAGAAGCCTTCCGCGGATCTCTGGCCAGGGCAAACAGATGAGAGTGAATTAGGAGCAACTTACAAAGCACTAGATTCTGTATTAAAACTCTACATAGATCAGCGCAGAACAAAAGAAGAAATTCTATCTTTAGGTTACAAAAAGGAACTTGTGGAGAATGTATTAAACAGGATTAAGAAAACTCAATTTAAGAGAACATTGCCACCTGTTGCCAAGTTTTCTCCAAGAACTATTGGGTTGGATTTTCTCTATCCTCACGATTTCAAGATATAAACAGAAGAATTGTTTAATTTGGAAAAGCAGTACTACAGGATGCTGAAATTACAGTCCCCTTACAATAATAATGGGAGTTTGTTGGTCTTCATTACCTGCAGGATTGTCGGAAAGTGCAATTTCAAGTTCCTCTTTAGGAACACCATTGCTGTACCCAACAGCCCAGGCGTTGCCAAGATCGTTTGCATCAATTACAGCACCTCTGCAGCCCGTTCGTCTCTCTATATTTTTACTTACCTCAAACGAATCTTTAGGACCGGGTATAATGGCGTAATCGAATGGCGGAATTGCGGCAGGCGGATCGTCTATCAAAGCTGCTTGCTCACCGGCAGCAATGTAAAACCATCCTTTTTTATGTAATAACCTTCCTATAGCACCAGCCACTGCTGCAAGAAGAATACGGAATTTGCCACTTTCTCTTATTGCTATTTCCATAGCTGCAGGGTTTGCAAGTGGAGCTGCACCTCCGAAAGGCACATCTTCATGCGACACAAAGTGGGAAACAAGCCGTGCAAGAGATGAAGGAAAAATTGTATCTACTGTTGTTATTCTTCCTTCACACATCGCAGCGACACAGGAAGAAACGGCAATAATGTCACCCTCTTTCCTTATTTTTTTGGTGAATTCGTCAACAATCTCATAAAGATTGTCTCCTTCTCTTATCAAGGGAGTTTTTACTGGAATTTTTTCTACGCCTTCTATGTGCCCTTTTGAGGGTTTATTCCTAAAAGTAAACTTTTCGTCAGGGAATTCTTCTTTAGCAAATTCAAATATTCTCTTTCCACCAGGATGTACATTGATACCAATTTTTAATACTTCTTTTGCTTTTTCCTTTTTACCGGCTTTTAGCAGTACCTTCACAAATTTTATAAAATCAGTTTCATAAAAATCAGAAGGTTCAAGCTGTATAAAGAGATTAAAATATTTATAAGCAGCCTCTACATCGCCTTTATCGTACATGATATTTGAGAGGCGCTCCAAAAAATATCTGTACGGAGACATAGTCGTTTTTATCGGTTTGTCGAACAAGTTAAGCCCATCTTCATATGCATTAATTGCATTATCAACTTCATTTAAATCAAAATAATACAAGTCGCCAAGCATTAAATAAAGCCATCTATTCTCCGGGTTTGCCTGTATACCATCTTTTAAAGTGGATATAGCTTTTTCTCTGTTGCCCATTTCAAGATACAACTTCGAGAGAAGCCTATGCGCTCCGATCCGCTCTCTCCTATGTAGCCCGATATAATTCTCGAGTAGCTCTATTGCTTTCTTTATATCAGTTCTTTTTAATATTTTCGCTTCTTCTGTAATCTCCATTATCAACTCCTTGCATTTTTAGATAGTATACAAAGATTACTCAACTTATGCAAAATTACATTTGTTTCTCTCCTACAAAAACAGCCATTTTAGTAAAAACTTCTCTCAACGGCGTACTAAGCAAAGGCTTCAAATATTTTTTTAAAGGAATAAATTTGTAAATTAATACTTTAAAATCATTCTGGCTCTTTATGATATGATCAAAGCGTTTTACCGTCATCCTGTTTATGTATGTAATCTTTTCTTTTCCATCTATTATGCCAAACCGTAAATTGATTCTCTTTTCATAGGATTTTGTACTTTTCGCACGCTTTTTGTATGCACTTATCAGTACTGGCTCAGGAAATAGTATGTGCACATAAGGAATACCAATAAGGTCCGAAAGATGAGCACCATATGGATGAAAATATGGAGGAGAATTAACAAAGAGCTTCCCTTTTGGTTTTAATACTCTTGCAACCTCTTTTAATGTAACTTCAGGATATGCAAGATGCTCAAATACATCATTCATTACACAAACATCAATGGAATTATCCGGAAAAGGCATTCTTTCTGCATTCACTACGAAAAATTCCACATTCTCTGCATCTTTTAAAGTAGCAAATTCTTTTGCCTGCTTTATGAATCCTTGCTCTATGTCTATTCCTATCACTTTCCTCGCACCGTTTAATGCATAAAATGTACTTTTTCCGCCTCCACCTGCACCAACATCCAAAAGAATCTTACCCTGTACTTCTTTAAGCAGGTTAATCTCAGGCAAATAATACGAGTTGATGCGCTTTGACTGCTCAAATTCCCATTCTGCAAATGTTTTTATACCTGCATCCTCGAGGTTAAACGGATGAACAGGTCTTTCAAAAAATTGATTCATAAAGAGAAGAATTCTTACACCAATGCTATCTCTATCCATTTTTATTATTCAAACAAGAGCCCCAACCCTTCCTTTCCCTTCCTTTTCACTATTCAACCAGATTGAAAGTTACTAAGGCTTTTTGCTGCAGGCTATAAGGACAGAGCCAGGGCAAAACCTTTAGGGCATTATATGTCTGTTTCAAATTTTGTCAATAATTACTCAAAGGAGAATACAACATTCACTGTAGCTTTTATAAAAAGTGTTCCTCCTTGAACGGGAATCGCAGCATTCTCCCCTTTGGCGGATATATCTCTATAAATTGGTAATGGCGCTGGTGCATTCATCTGTATAGAGATTGTTCTTATACCTGTTATCTTGTAACTACTTCCCGAAAGAGATGCTTCTGCCTTTAATTTAGCATCTTTCATCGCATCCTTAATTGCTTCAAGCTTCAACTCACTCCTATTTGACACATCAAACGAAATCCCATTTATAATGTTTACACCATTCTTACTTACTTCACCAACTATTTTGCCTGCATCTTTTATTGCACACTTCACATTAAAAGATTCACTTGCCCTGTAGCGATCTAAAATTGATTTTCCTGTTTCTTTGTCCCAACGGTAAACAGGAGAGAGAGACAGATTTGTCGTTTTTATGTCTTCTTCTTTTATGCCAGATTTTTTTAAAACATTTACAACTTTTCCTGCTATTTCTGCAAGGTTATCCATTACCTTTTCAGGATCTTTATCTTCTATTTGTACAGTAAAGTGTATATACGCAACATCCGGTACAGACTCAACACTGCCCGTCCCCATCACAGATACCGTATGTTTTTTCGCAGTATCTGCTTTCTCTGCAAGTGCATTTCCCTTCGGCAGGGCCCTTCCACCTATTACTACAATGCTCAAGATTAATGCTAATACTACTAAGATTCCAACAAATTTTTTACTCATTTCGATACCTCCCTTTTTCTTTTTTTATAAACAAGATAAATAATATACATAATAATGATCCAGGGGATCATCCATCCAATGAATATTATAAGCCCTATAAAAGATGAAACAAGCCCATTCAGGGCTCTTTCCCAACCCCGAATAATACGAAGTACAACTTCTGACCTATGAGGCTTTATTTTCCCTCCTTCCGAAACACTTATTGTAATTTCAGAAAAGTCCGTATGAAATGCAATATAATTTATTCTTCCTTTAATTTGTTCAATTTTAGCCTCTACATTTTCAAGCTCATTCCTCAACGAAAGCATATCCTTTACATTCTTTGCACTACTAAGCCAAGAGAGCAGTAACTCTCTCTGTGACTCAAGTACCTTAATTCGTGAGGAAAGATCCACATATTCACCTGTAACGTCCTTCGTTGATACACGCATATTTTCTATTTTTCCAATTTTTGAAAGCTCGTTAGTAAATGCATCAAAATCCTTTGAAGGAATCATTATACTGATTGTTCCATAATAGTATTCACCTTGTTTGTAATAATTGGAGTTCGATGTAAAACCGGAGAAACTCTTCGCAGTAAAAATAATTTGACTCCAGACTTTAAAGAACTTTCCTTTCTCTACTCGCAAACTCACACTGCCATTTTTAATGACCTTGAGTCCAAACTGAGTTCCTTCTACATTATCTTTGGAATAAGGCTCCTTTGTTTGTATAGATTTATCCTCGTAATCTTTCTCTACCGATGATTTAGGAGTATAATTTGTCTGTTCCGGCGAAGCCGGGCCGAACGCTCTTCTGCCAAGATCTAGATTTGCTTTATCAATATCTCCCAAAAAGTGATAACTTATTCCGCCAATACCTATTAATACTATAACAATAAACAGCACAAATATAATTTTGTTCTTCTTTATAAAATTTACAAAATCATTCACTTTGCACCTCCTTTTCTCTTAGACAGATGAGCGGTAAGAAAGTTCGGTTTTTAAAAATACTGTATAAAAATAATTTTATATAGATTTTCAGATACTATTGACAAAAAATATATATGTACTATAATTCATAAGAAGGTGAAAAAGGTAATGAAATTTGGAAAAAGATGTGCAAACTTTGGGCTCAAATCAGGTAACGTTCTGTTCGCTGGCTTTCTATTTTTGTTAATAGACAGACCAACCTATGGATATGTACTTGTAGAGAGATTAAAGGATATCGGAATAGACCCTTCATTTGTTCCATATAGTATTGCATACAGATTGTTGCACGATATGGAAACGGAAGGATTTGTTACATCAAGCTGGGATGTAGAAGTAGCTAGACCATCGAAAAGAGTTTATTCTATAACAGACAAAGGTATCCAATATTTAAAAGGATGGGTAGTCGAAGCACACAAGAATGTAGAAGTAATAGAAAACCTAATCAAAAAGATAGAGGAGGCTATAAATGAGTAAAACAA
>CAYONU010000006.1:7433-27548 GCA_964405445.1 uncultured Caldisericales bacterium
ATGAAAATTTGTTTTACAGCAGATGAACCGAATGGCTTAAATAGTGTTTTAAGCTATCATTTTGGACACTGTCCGTATTATGTTATCGTTGAGATTGATAGGAATGGAAATGTAGTAAGAAATGTGAGATCTATACCCAATCCCCTGGCGGGAGGGCACAATCCAGGTGACCTACCTGCATTTATGAAAAAGGAAGGTATTAACGTCATTATTACTGGAGGTATGGGGGCACAAGCCCAGCAGTATTTTGCAGACTTCGGCATTGAGCCTGTAACAGGTGCTTACGGCAGAATAAAAGATGTATTGGAGGAGTACATAAAAGGTAAAGTAAGTTACGAGACTTCGCGGATAGCAGAAGAGCCCAAAAAGAATAAAGAGGAAGAAAACGATGAAATAGAACGACTAAAAAAAGAAGCGGTTGCACTAAGAGAACAATTAGCAGATCTAAAATCCATGTTAAAAAGAGTAGAGGACAAACTTAATAAATGAATATCTGGGGTACTGTAATTTATGGCATCATTGTTATTGCAAGCTACATTTACGCATTCAAGAAAAGCAAAAAAGATGCAAGGAAAGCATTAAAGAAAGGGGAGCTGCAGTTTCTTGGACGGCTCCCTATGCTTATAGCTATCTTTCTTCTCGTTGGTTTATTTGATGTGTTTGTCCCAAAAAGTGCTGTTGTGAGTATTATAGGAAGGAATAGAGGTTTTTTATCTATCCTTACCTCTGCAGGCTTTGGCACTATCGTTGGAGGACCTGTTGCGTCTGTTTATCCTTTGGGTGCGATACTTCTCAAGAAAGGTACGACACTTGCAGTCGCTGCTGTATTTATGAACGCATGGATTATGGTAGGGTTTGTAACAATGCCGTTTGAAATTTCAGTTTTTGGCAAACGTTTCACACTTACGAGAAATGTACTCGCAGTTGTCGGCGCAGTTGTCATTGGAATGCTTACAGGCCTGATACTTAAAGGAAGTGCTTTATGATAAAAATATTCAAAAAATATTCATTTGAAATCACTGTAACAATAGCTTATATCATCCTGGCATTCATATTTCCTCAAAAAACATTTACTGCTTTTAAAGAAGGAATAATAATTTTTATGAAGATGCTCTCTATATTCTTTTGTGTAACATTTTTTTCATCTTTTATTGCTATATTTCTTTCTCCAAAAACTATAAAACACTACATGGGGAAAGAGACTGGATTTAAGGGTCTTGTGTTTGGAGTAATTTTTGGCACGCTTATTGTAGGACCTTTGTGGATTCTTTTCCCTCTATTCAAAACATTTTTGGAAAAAGGTGCACGGCTTGCAGTTGTCGGTGCAATGATTGGCGCTTTTGCCATCAAGACTCCATGGATTCCTTATGCAGCAGGTTTTATGGGATGGCCCTTTGTCACAATAACAATTGTTCTAACTTTTAGCTATGCTATAGTAGAAGGCATTTTAATGGAAAAAATATTAAAACATTCTAATTAAATTAATTCTCTCTGATAAACATCTTTGATACACATTTGCTGATTCGTGAAATAACTTCATAATTTATCGTATTTATTTTTTGCAACTTCAGGTGCAGTGACTGCTTCGTTACCCTTCACACTTTAATTTATTTCTTTAAAGTCTGTTTTTCCGTTGTTTAAGAAAGTCTTGAAATGTCCTGCTGCTCTATCTACTGCTTCTTTCTTTCCTATAAGTTCAATCTTAAGCGATTCATTACCGAGTACCGGAGGATAAGAGGCAGTTTTTATTGAATACTTTTCCTCAAGCAGTCCAAGCAGATCAATAAGGTCAGCCTCTCTCAGCGGTACAAGGAATACCTTCTCAAAAATTTTTTCCCCTTTCTTTAGAAAAGGTAGTACAAAACTTGTGAACATATCTTCAAATTCTATAGGCACACCTGGAAGAACAAAAATATGTTTATTATTTACAGTAACATGCATTCCGGGAGCAACGCCTACTCTATTCTCCAGAGGTGCTGCTCCTTCAATCAAATAGGAAAGCCTATCGAGATGATCTTTATTTATCTTTCTTCCAATTTTCTTCAGGCTGCTCAACACATAACCCTGCGTTTTTTTGTCTTTTATAAGCGGCTTTTTCAGAGTTTTCGAAACGGATAGACGTGTAATATCGTCAGGTGTGAGGCCCAAACCACCGGAAGTAATTACAATATCAGAATAATTTAGCAAAAAGAGTAAACCTTCTCTTATAGAATTTTCATCATCTCCTACGACAAGCAATTTGTCCAAATGCAAATATTTTTTCTTCAACATAGAAATGACAAAATGGGCATTGGTATCCTCTCTTTCTCCCTGTATAATTTCACTTCCAATGAGTAATAAACTAATCTCCATTAAGCACCGAATTTTTTGAGTTTCAACGAATGTGCAAGCATCAAAATAATATCATTTGTTGCTCTGAATCTTCCTAAGCCACCTTTTGTGCCAATTTCACGTTCAGAGAAATACCCTGCTCGGTCCGGACGGGCATAAGGAGAATATAATACAAATGGCACACCATGAAAACTGTGCTGTTTCATCACGGCAGGTGTAGAATGATCAGCAGTAATTGCAAACACAGTAGGGTTCAATTTGAGTATCTCAGGTACAATTTCTTTATCCACATTCTCAACAAGGTGTACTTTCGCATTAAAATTCCCGTCCTCCCCA
This sequence comes from uncultured Caldisericales bacterium, assembly GCA_964405445.1. GTDB lineage: Bacteria > Caldisericota > Caldisericia > Caldisericales > Caldisericaceae > CAJXKN01. The sequence continues at coordinate 10,101 of CAYONU010000006.1, forward strand.
TATGAATCTGTTTTCTTTACGTGAAAATAGAAGAAATCATATTCATCATAATTTTCTTTCAAGGTTTTTAGCTCATCTGTAATGTCCATACCATCTACTTTTAATATGTCCATACCAACAAGTTTAGCAAGACCTTTGTACATAGGGTACGTTGCAATGGCTGCCGGGTGCAAGCCGTATAGCTCCTCCATTGAAGGAATATCAGGATAAGATGAAAATCCTCTAAGCAGTAAGCCATTAGCCGGATGCTCATTTTCTATCACTTTCTGTGCTTGCTGAATAAACTCGTTTATGACTTCTGCAGTTTTTGCTGCTTCTTCTGCTGTAGGAACACATTTCAACGGAGCAATGCCAACAGCCTGAGGATCAGTGTCCTTGAGCTTATCGGAAAGATCTTTACCTCTAAAAATTACTGCGAACCTATAATCCATTACGGGACGTATAAATATTTTTACACCATTAATCTCTTTAATCTTCATCTGGATCGTTTCCGTAAGTCTCGTACACAGCTCTGTAGGAATTCTTCCTGCTCTTCTATCCGTAATTTTCCCATTACTATCAAGCGTTGCAAAATTGCCCCGTGCTGCAACATCGCCTTTTTCTAAAGGAAAACCAATACCTAAAGCAGCCAGAATGCCTCTGCCTATCTCGTATCTAATCGGATCATAACCGAAAATACCAAGATGTCCTGGCCCAGAGCCAGGAGTAATACCCATTGCAACAGGATCTGCAATGCCGGTAATTGACTTTTTTACTACTGCATCTAAATTTGGCGTATCAGCAGCCTCAATTTCTGTTTTAGAAGATGCATCCGGAAGTCCGCCTACACCATCCATTACCAATAAAACAATTTTGTTGTTGTTTTTTACTACAAGCTTTTTAATAAATTCTCGTGGAATCATTATTCATCACTCTCCTTTTCATTTGATTCACCTCGCATACTTACAAGGTATCCATTTTGTAACATCCACTCAAATATCTGTGAAATCTTCGCATATGTATACTCTTCCTCTACATTTTTGTATCCTATTTCTATAAGATTGTTATCCTCAATGAGGAACAAGTACTGGATAATGATATTCCCTCCCTGGACTGCATCTCTATTCTTATCTATATAAAGATTTAGGATTTCAAAGTGTGGTATCTGATCCGGATCTATTCTTCCCTCTTTCGCAGCGTTTTCGATCTTTTCCTGAAGTGTATCGGTATCATTAAAATCTTTTACCAGTACTGTTACTACATCTGCATCATACTCTATATCACCACCACCCGTACAGTAAAACATCGTAGGTCTTACCTTACTTCCCCGTGCATCAAGCTTGCACCCTTCCTTGTCAAACGAAGATATTGCAAAAATCGGGCAATCCAGCTCAAGAGAGAGACTTGCCAAACCTCCGGAAACTTCGTCCACTTGTTGTGAAAGGTCTTGATAGAGAATCGGTGTGGGCACTTTCTGAAGATAGTCTATAAATATCGCTACTCTATCCGTACTTGCTTCTTGCATTACGGAAAAAGCATGACTTCGTATTCTACTTATCGTGTCTTCCCTTTTTCCTTCAATGAGATACAGGTAATTCATATAATTCTCTGCACTTGTGTACCCCTGCTCGAACCGTGCCGAAAGTTCGGGGTTGTCTACTATATTTGACGCTTCAAGCATAAACGGTGGTATTAATGTTTCCTGGGAAAGAATCCTTAAAAATAATACTCTTGAAGTTTGTTCCCAGGAATAATATAGGACAGGTATATGCGCATTATTTGCAATATACGAAGCAACTTTAAGCATAAAGTTCGTTTTACCTCTCCTTGGTGCGCCTGCTAAGGCATAGTAAAAACCCTGTCTTGCACCTGAAAAAGTCTCATTTAAGAAATGAAATGGTTCCAGGGAATAACCCAAAATCAAATTTTTATTACCTCTTCTTGTTTCAAGCTCGGAAGAGAACATAATGAGTTGCGTACGCAGTGGGGAAAGTTCTTTCTTTACCCTCTTCCTCATAATATTATGCAATTCGTTAATTAAGCTTCCTGTAAATTCGGTAAGATCTTCTTTCTGCTCTTTTGTGTTTACATATTCTTCTATACGTTTCCCAAGATGCATAAGCTTCTTTTCTGATCTTCTTTTTTTAAGAACATCTATGTATTTAACAAGCAATTCAAAACTAACTGGCTCAACTAATTTTGCCTTATCAATGAGCTCTCCTAATTTTGTTGTGTACACCCCTTTTTCTTCAAGCTCTGTTTTTATTAAATCGGGATCAGCAATCTTATTCTTCTTTGCATATGTTTCCAACAGATGATCAACAAGAACCCGCTCTTCCCTGTTTTCAAAAAGCTCTTTCTCCAATCCGTTACGAATAGCACTTAGCAGAAGAAATTTATCCTGCAATATGGAACCAATCACTTTTATTATTATTTCACCATCCATTTTCCCCTCCTACAATACTTTTTACGACATTTATATTCTTTGCATCGGAATGGAACAAAGATTTATCCAGAACGACAAAGTCTGCAAGATTACCATTCTTGATTTTGCCTTTGATATTTTCCGAAAAACTCGCAAAGGCAGAGCCTACCGTATAAGCATCAAAAGCCTGTTTTACGGAAATGCATTCCTCGGGAACGAAAGGCATACCGTTTTGTGGCAATCGTTTATTGGCAGCATATATACCTAAGAGTGGAGATGCATCTTCTACCGGAGCATCAGACCCAAAAGCAAGTAACTTGCCACTATTCAAAACCGTATTCCATGCGTAAGCGTACCTGAAATTACTCAGAAGCTTCTTAGCAAGCCTTGCATCCGACACAGCATGTATTGGTTGCATTGATGCAATAAATGTACTTTCTTTTAAAAGTGGCAGATCATTCTCATTAATGAATTGAAGATGCTCAATCCTGTTCCTCATTTTCTTATCAGCAAATTCATTGAATAACCTCATCACAGTATGCACTGCTCTATCACCAATAGCGTGAACAGCAACTTGAATGTTATTCTTATTTGCTAACTTAATAATTTCCTTTAGCTCGTCTTCGTCCATTGTAAAAGAATTAGGGAATCCTTTTACAGAGTACATAGCCGCTGTTTGTGAACCAAGCGACCCGTCCATAAAACATTTTACGGGTCCGAAATACAGCTTACTATCACCCAGGCCGGTATATATGCCTTCTTTTATTGCATCTTTGAGTGCATCTTTTGCAATACCTTGATATATGCGCACTTTTAATTCTTTCCGCCTATTCATTTCTTTTAACAATGGGTAAATAGGAAAGTCAAAATTTGTAGCAGATGTAATGCCTCTTTCAAGTAGGTACCTTTCGACTCTCTCAATATCATTTTTGGAAATTGCTTTTTCCTTTACACTCTTAACAAGGTCTATTGCTTTATCCTTGAATATGCCTATAAATTTTCCTTCATCCTTAACAAGAAATCCACCTTTTACCTCTATTAATTCAATATTGTTTTTCAATATCGCTGCTCTATTCAGAAAAACCGAATGCTCGTCTTTACTCTGAATAAATAGTGGCTTGCCGTAGTTAAAAAGTTTCTTCCATTGATTCATCGAAAGATAATTAAAATTGAAATTGTAAATATAAATAAACTCATCGTTACTATTTTGAATGAGCTTTTTCAGATCATTGTAATTCTTACAATTCGTTGCATCTATAGAAGAAAGAACCAGTGCAATCTCTTTTATGTGCAGATGTGCATCATTAAAGCCAGGATATAAAAAGCCATCGTATCGTTCCTCTTTAACAAAAGGAAATTGCTCTTTCATTAAGCTTCTTTCGTTGATAGCTTTTATTATGCCATCTTCAACAAGAATTGAATAATCTTTCTTCTCTTCGCTATCTATATAAATATAATCAGTGGAGAAAATCTTTTTCATCATCTCTCCAATAAAAATATTTTTCCGTTTATCGTCAAATTGATCTTTTTTATGGAAGGGAATTCGGTATAAGAAAGCATAATCTGCTGTTTGATATTATCTATATCCGCATTATCCGGTACAGATACACTCGCTGTAAGGATAAAATCTCTTACTTTATAATCAACAAGTCTACTATTCTTTGGTATGTAGCTGCCGTACCCCTCTTCCGGATTTTTTAGAAATTCGAAAAGGGCTTTTATGCGGTCTTTTGAATGAATTGTTTCTACTACAGGTGTAAAGAATTGTTCTCCGTTATTATTATAAACATAATAAGGTATTACCACATCGTTCTCCTCTGTTAGTCCGAAAAACCTCTCTATTGGATGAGAGATATCTACACTGCCGAAAAGCGTAGGGATAACTTTCCCGTCAATGAGAATCTGTACAGAAGTGATATCTGGCAGTTCCGTAAGTGAATTGACCAGAGATAATACAGCAAGGTTCTCGTTATGAGTACCTAATGGATGTTTTAGTATGTCAGATGAAAAGTCAATAACAGCAGTGCCACCCGAACGAATATAAAAATTATTTATTTTAGTATTAGCAGGCAATAGCTGCGGAAGCCCTTGTAAGGAGCCATATAGGAGCTCTCTAACAATCTCCTTCGCCAGAATAACAGGATCTGAATGAGAGACAACCTCTCTTTTTTCAAGAAGCAGATTGTTTTCATTGGCATCAGGGAAGTAAAGAAAAATTTCTTTCCCATCCGGCAAGACATCAGAATAATGTAAAAGAGGCATATCAATACGTATGTAATGATTGAAATACATTTTTTTCTTGCCATCAATAAGAATCCGGACAGAATCAATACTCTGTAGTTCTGTAAGTGAATTGACTAACCCATACACTCTTATTGCTTCTTTTCTTACAGATAACTCAGTAAATTTTGTAGATTCATCATTTAAATCTATTGTACAGAGGTGATCTTTTACATTTGCAGACCTTACCACAGTATTACTATTCAAAGGAGAAAACAAGTCTTTTTGAGGTGGATTTTTAAGTGCATCAACGACTTTTTCTACTGCAAGTGTGCTATTTTCAGGAAGCATAATCTTTTCCTTCACAGGAACAAGTTCTTTTCCAATGGGATCATAATAATAGAGCTTTAATACAGTTTCTTTTCCCGTTATACGAGAGCGAAAGCTAAAGTACAGAAATATACCTGCTAATACAATAATAATAAACAAAGTTAGGGCAAATATCTGCGAGTTTGTTCTCTTCTTTTTCATACTCTAATTTTAGCAAAAAAACATTTTTTTAAAACTTTTTAAGCAACTCATATCCTGGAAATACAATGTTCTACATATGGTTCAACTTCTTTGCAAAAAGCACGTATTTCTTCCTTAAAGAAAACTTTTTCATTTTGAAACTCTTTAGAAACTGTTTTATCATAATGCGCATTCTGTATATAGTACCTTCTTGCGCCTTTTATAAGCATTGCTATTTTTTCAAAACTTTCCTTTGTATGGAATCTCCGTATTGCCGTTGTTCTAAACTCATAATCATGCGCATACTGCATTATAAGTTTGATACTTTCTCTGATTTTCTCAGTATCCACCTCTACACCTGCAACAGGTGAGTAATCCTCAAGCGGTGCTTTTACATCCATTGCAAAGTAGTCAACGAGATTCTCATTTATTGCTTTTTCAACAACTTCAGGATTAGAGCCATTTGTATCAACTTTAATGAGATAACCTAATTTTCTTATTTGCTTTACAACATCAAGTAAATCTTTTTGAACGGTAGGTTCTCCCCCTGTAATTTCCACCGCGTCAAGCAATCCTTTTCTTTTCTTAAGAAAATCTTCTATCTCTGAAAAAGGAATGGGCTCTGCAAATTGTTCAGGTAGAACAAGCTCAGGGTTGTGGCAAAAAGGGCACCTAAAATTGCAACCCTGAGTAAAAATAATAGCACAGGTCTTGCCCGGATAATCAATCAGGGAAAATTTATTGAATCCGCCAATTCTCATTATTTGCTTCCTTTCGGCTTATTGCTACTCTCCTTCTCTTTATCACTAACAAATATTTCTTTAATTGCACCCAACGAGCCAAGTATAGCAGACGATTCATAGGGAAGGAATATTTTTGTTGCAGTACCCTGTGATACTTTTTCAAGTGCATCAAGATACTGTATTGCAATCACATCCTTTGTAGGATTTCCCTGGTGTATCCCATCAAAATATACCTTTACTGCATTTGCTTTTGCTTTTGCAACGGTAACAATTGCTTGTGCATCACCTTGAGCAGAAAGAATCTTTGCCTGTTTTTCTCCCTCTGCTTTAAGAATGGCTGACTGCTTTACACCTTCAGATTCAAGGATCAGTGCCCTCTTATCTCTCTCCGCTTTCATTTGTTTTGTCATTGCTTCTAATATTTCCGGCGGAGGATTAATTGACTTTAGCTCAACACGTGTTACTTTTATACCCCATGGATCTGTTGCTTTATCCAGGACAGCTCTGAGTTTTTCATTAACGATTTGCCGTGAAGTAAGTAGCTCATCCAGTGTAAGATTTCCGCATATATCACGAATCGTTGTTTGAGAAAGTTTAAGAATTGCTTGATCTACATCCTGTACCTCATATACGGACTTAACAGGATCCGTAATCATATAGTACATAACATTATCAATTTTTACAGCCACATTGTCCTTCGTAATGATATTCTGCGATGGATAATCCCATACCTGCTCTTTAAGATCCACAGTCCTTTTCACGGATTCGATAAAAGGCACGATAACATGTAACCCCGGCTTCAATATTTTGGAAAATTGACCCAGTCTTTCAACGACTACCGCATTGGCCTGATGTACAATAATAACACTTTTCCAACCGATAATTAATGCAATAATAATAATTAACAGCCAAAGAGTAAATTGTGCCATTTTGCACCTCCTTAAAAAGAAATTCTACTATTTTTTCGTATTTTTGCAATAAATGGAGAATCGTTTAAAATAGTTATTTGGTGAGGTAAAAAATGTATGCAATAATTGGGCTTGGAAATATTGGCGAAGAATATAGACGTACACGCCATAATGCAGGATTTATGGTAATTGATGCATTATCAAAACGGTGGGGCATTCCACTGAAAGAGATAAAGTATTCTTCCTTCTTTGGCAGAGGCAAAGTAGAAAGAGAAAAAGAAAGTGTAATGGTAGTATTAGCAAAACCACTTACATTTATGAATCTTTCCGGGAAAGCAGTAAAGCCACTGGTTGATGCTTTAAAGATTCCCGTTTCTCACCTTATTGTTATCCACGATGATCTGGATTTACCTATAGGAAGAATAAAAATCAAAGTAGACGGAGGAGCCGGTGGACACAAAGGCATTGCTTCTATTCTTTCTTTTATTGACCCCGAGTTCATTAGAGTGAAGATTGGAATAGATAAACCTCTTTCAAAAAATAAAACAGTGGATTATGTACTTTCACGATTCAACAGAGAAGAAGAACTTATAATGCAGCAAACCATTATATATGCAGCAGATGCCATTGAATTAATTATTTTTAAAGGAGTAGGGGAGGCACAAACGATTTATAACGTATGAAATTTAAAACATTGTTTAATAATGACAAACAAATAAGGCAAGCATTAAACAAGAAGAAAGTTTTTATTGCTCCCGATTTTGGTGTCATTTTAGACGCAATTATAAATGAGTTGAAAGATGAAAATATCATTATTGTTACGAAAAATTTTGAGGATGCAGAGTTTGCAAAACATATTATTGCAAATGCATTGTTAAATCCTGAATTTGGCCCGTATCCATTTGAAGTTAGCCTGATAAGCAAAGATAGAATTGCTCGGAAAATGAATTTTCTTAATACGTTTTATAGCAATAAAAGAAAGGTCGTCATTTCCTCACTAAAAGGATTATTCGACCCCATCCTCCCGAAGACATTCGTTAATAAACTTATTATTTCAAAAGAAGACAAAATTAATATGCATGAATTTTCTTGCAAGCTTGCAGACTTTGGATATAAACATAGTATAGAAATAACAGAAAGGGGAGAATTTTCCGTAAAGGGAAATATCATTGACATCTATACGTTTACATATGAAAGACCTATCCGTATATTGTTCGGAGAAGAAAATAATATAGAAGTATTAAAGTTTTTTGACATTGAAACGAAACGTTCAAAAGACACTGTTTCCTATATAACGATTTATCCCATCACATACTTTTCTTTTAAAGAAACTCTCTGGAAAAAAGCATCTAAAAGATTAGAAGATGAATTGGCAAAAGTGAAGGGCGAATATTTAAGAGACACTGTACTAGAGAATTTCAATGCATTAAGAAAAGGCGATACAATAGGAACAAACTATTATTTCAAATTTTTCTTTGATGAGGGCGTTATGTCGTATCCTACTCTTACCGATGCAACAAATGATTACAGAAAAATATTCTGGAAAACAGTTGATACGAAAAATTTCATAAGAGGAACGAAAGAAATGTACGGAAAGAGTGTCGATGCAAATGAAATCATCCCTTTCAATATAGAAGTTGTGGAAAAAGGCATAGAAACTTTGAACAAAGGAAAGATTATTCATTTAAATAAATTTCCGGAAGAAAAATCTCTTGAATTGCCGGTTAAACCAATATCAGAAAACTTCATTGCACTTTCCTCATTCAAAGAATTTATGTTGAGTTACCTCAAAGAAAAGAATATCATTATTGTTACCGAAGCATATGAAAGACTAAAAGAATTATTAGATATTTACGAGCTTTCAAATACAAAAGGAATTTCTCTGAAAAAGGGATACATAGAGCAAGGTATTGAAACCGAAAAAGTTCTGGTTCTTTCGGACAAAGAACTCTTTCCACATTACAAAGCATATAAACTAAAAAGGAAGATACTATCCAGTGAGCAAATCACAAGTGTCGAAGAGCTCAACATAGGTGATTACGTTGTACATAGTAACTTTGGTATAGGAATATTCAAAGGCCTTGTAAAGCTCAGTTTAGATGGCAGCAAAAATGAATACCTTCTAATAGAATATAGAAACGGCGAAAAACTCTACGTGCCTATGGAAAGGATAGGCTTTGTCGAAAGATACATCGGCGATAGAAGGATCATTTCTTTAAGTCGATTACATGGGACTGAGTGGCAAAAAACAAAAGAAAATGCAAAAGAAAATGCACTGATACTCGCGAAACGTCTTTTAAGAACACAGGCTGAAAGATCTCTAAAAGGAGGTTTTTCCTTCAAGCCTTTTCCTAATGAGGAAAGAGTACTGGAGTTATCCTTTCCTTATATACTGACAGAGGATCAGAAAAATGCAATACAAGACGTACTAACTGATATGAAATCAAGCAATCCGATGGATCGGTTGGTCTGCGGCGATGTAGGATACGGCAAAACAGAAGTTGCAATAAGAGCTGCTTTTAGAGCTGTTATGAATGGGAAACAGGTCGCTGTGCTTGTACCTACTACAGTTCTTGCTATGCAGCACGGAAGAACATTCAGAGAACGTTTGCATCTTTTTCCCATTGAAATAGGAGTACTTTCACGCCTCACTCCTAAAAGTGAAGTAAAGACAATATTAAAAAAACTAAAAGAGGGTACACTTGATATACTGATCGGCACACATAGAATTCTGTCCAATGATGTAAAATTTAACGATTTAGGATTGCTTATCACTGATGAAGAACAAAAATTTGGAGTAAGGGACAAGGAAAAAATTAAACAGCTCTGCACAAAAATTGATCTGCTTACTCTTACTGCAACGCCGATTCCACGCACATTGCATACTGCTTTAATCAATTTAAGGTCTATCTCTCTCATAAATACACCACCTCAGGGAAGGTTCCCGGTAAAAACTTTTGTAATGCCATTCAACTGGGAAATTGTAAGAAAAGCAGTTCAGTTTGAATTGGATAGAAATGGCCAGGTATTTTTTGTTCACAATAGAATTGATAATATATATGAATTTGCCGAAAAGCTAAAATCAGTATTGAAGGGCCTAAAAGCACGCATTGCTGTTGTACACGGCAAAATGGATAAGAAACAACTTGAGCAGATAATGTTTGGCTTTTATCAGGGTAAAATAGACGTACTGCTTTCTACGACAATCATAGAGAATGGCCTTGATATACCTACGGTGAATACATTAATTGCAGATACTGCTGAGAATTTCGGTCTCTCACAAATGTATCAATTAAGAGGAAGAGTCGGAAGATCCCATATCAATGCATTTGCATATTTCTTTTTTACACGTAAAAAGAGTTTGAAAGCTATTGCCGAGGAACGATTAGAAACGATAAAAGAATTTACAAGTAAAGGATCAGGAATAAAAATTGCTATGAAAGATCTTGAGCTGAGAGGTGCAGGCAACATCCTTGGTAGAGAGCAGCATGGACATATTATATCCGTAGGTTATAATATGTATGTGAGTCTACTTGACGAAGCGGTGGCAGAACTCGAGGGCAAGAAGTATGTGAAAATAAAAAATATTTCTGTTCGTTTGAAAGAAAAATATTATATACCTGCTACGTATATCTCTATGAATGTAGAACGTATGAACTATTATAGGAGAGTTACAAATGCAAAGGATTCATTAGAAATTAAAAGCATTAGAGAAGAGCTCATTGATAGATTTGGTAAAATACCTTTAGAGGTGGAAAATTTATTAAAAATAGGTATGATGGAAGCAGTTGCAAGAGATATAGGTATAAAAGAGATATTCCAGGAAGGAAAAAGAGTATTCTTTACAATAGATAAAGGAAATGCACTTAATGCAAATGGTATTGAACGTTTTCTTAAAAATGGAAATGAAGTAAGGTTTGGAAAAGATTATCTTTCTTTTAAAATAGAAAAAAATGTAATAAAGGAAACATTAAGTATGCTGAATTTACTTCAAGGGGAGAAAAAATATGCAGAAGTGGATTATAAAAAATGAAGTTGCCGTAAGCAATCTTTATTCAAAAGATGCAATAAGGGATGTACGCAAAAAAGGGATACGCGCAGTTATTTCCTTTTCGAAAAAGGAACTTCCGAAAGAGTGGATTCCTCCGGATATGGAATGCAGGCATTTTGTTATGAAAGAAAAAACACCGCATCTATCTGACCTAAAAGAGTTTTTACTCTACACCAATTTCTTGAAGAGAATAAAATTTCCCTTTGTCATCTTTTCAGATGATTTGAATAAAGTCACACTTCTATCTGCAATGTATTTAATGTATAACGGAAAAACAGCAACGGATGCAGTGAATGCCGCAAGCAAAAAAGCAGAATCACATTTGACTGCTAAGCAGCTGAACTTTATACATGATGTATCCCTTCATATTGAACTATTTCATTTGAATGAGAGAGTAACTAAATTTTACGAAACGGATCTATTAATCCATCTTTTAAGGAAACAATGTCCCTGGGACAGGGAGCAAACACATCTCTCTCTCATTCCTGAGCTTATAGAAGAACCGCTTGAGCTTGTAGAAGCAATTAAAAAATCATCCTTTGACGGAATAATAGAGGAATTAGGAGATGTAATGCTTCAGATTCTATTGCACAGTGCAATAGGCGAAGAGGAAAATAAATTTAGCATAAACAATGTAATGGATGGAATTTTTACCAAGATGTACAGAAGACATCCACATGTGTTTGGCAATAACAAGCTCAGTGAAAGTAAAGAAGTATTAAAGCAGTGGGAGAAAATTAAGAGAACAGAAAAAAAAGACCATCCTGTGGATATAGCAAAGGTACTTGCAGGCCTTATCACTGCATTTGATGTGCAAGAGGAAGCAGGAAAGGAAGGTTTTGATTTTGCTTCCGTAGATCAAGTTGAACAAAAAGTTAAAGAGGAAATGCAAGAGCTAAAAGATCAAATAAAAAAGGGCGATGACCCATCCGAGGAATTGGGTGATCTTATCTTTTCCGTAATAAACCTTTCTCGTTTCCTAAATATAGATCCGGCACATGCTTTGTTTATTTCAATGGAGAAATTCAGAAAAAGATTCGAAAAAGTAAAAAGGAAAACGAACAATAATATAAAGAACTTTTCAGCGGAAGAGCTTGATAAAATCTGGGAGCAGGTAAAAAGTGAAGAACGAGGAAAATAAAATTAGCAAGAAGCAAATTGTAAAAGAGACATTCTATGCATTGCTTGCAGGCATTGTTGGCATTATATTTGTCTCAATTATTACACATAATTGGAATCTTATTGCAATGATAAAATCGTTCAAGTTATCCTATCTTTTATTTGCCTTCCTCCTAATGTTTTTAGACTGGGTCATTGAAGCGTATGTACTGGAAATTATTGCAAATGCGCTTGAATACAAAATAGCTTTCAAAGATTGCTTAAATGTATTTCTTGTAGGAGGATTTTTTTCACGCATTACTCCGTTTTCAGGTGGTGGAGGAGAGCCTGTACAGATATACTTACTTTCAAAAAACAACGAAATAAAACCAGGCGATTCAACAGCTATTGTTGCTATCAAAACATTCATAGGTACATTTACCCGTCTCACTGTATTTGCGCTGCTTCCACTATGGATCGCAATGACAAAAACACAGTGGAAACTCTCAAGGACAATGAATAATCTGCTTAATGCCGGAATAATACTCACCATTTTATTCTTCGCATTTTTTATCTTTTCTATAGTAAAACCGGAAATTGTTGAGAATTGGATAGAAAGACTTTCAAAGAAAAAACTCCTCAGAAAAATTATCCCCAAAGAAAAAATTGAGAGAGGTATAAAACAAATGAGAAAGATTGTCTCTGACTTCGAAAAGGCACGTAATAAATTATTTAGTTCAAAAAAAGTGAATATTGCATACGCATTTGTAATGAGTTTTATCTCGTGGGGATTAATACTATTTACACCCGTGATTCTTTTGAGAGGATTAGGTATAGAATCTCCCTGGCCTCAAATTGTTATTACAGCTCTTATTTTTTACTTTGCTTCAGCTTATATACCAACTCCGGGTGGAAGCGGTACTGCTGAAATAGGCATACTTGCTTTGTTTGCAGGACTTGTTCCTCAACCTCTTATTGGGGTATTCGTCATTGTCTGGAGAATATTTACTCATTATTCCCTTATCGTTTTAGGGGGGGTAACAACTCTGCGTAACTTTTCAAGAAAAAAATCTAAACACCACTGAACAATCTCTCTCCTAAAAAACGTGGAAGTCCTGCCTGAATAATTTTCTTATACGTAGTCTCCATATCATACGTAAAACGTATAATTTCAACAGTTTGTTTTGTTACATCATATACGGCAAATGCACCCTCCGGGTTACCATCTCTTGGTTGGCCTATACTTCCGACGTTAATAATGTATTTTTTGTCAGTTTGGAGATTAATTTTGCATCCTGATATGCAGGGAAAATAATTTATCCCATTTCTCTTAGATTCGGCAAAATAACCTGCAATATGTGAGTGTCCGAAGAAGCCGATTCGTGTTTTGAGACTTCTAAAACTTAAAGATGCATCTTGCGGTGTAAGCGTATAATCGAACGGATTGTTTTTGTCAAGTGAACCGTGAAAGATAGTAAAATCTTTGTGCTCCATAAAAAATGGTAAGTTCTTAAGGAATAATTGTGACTCTAATGAAATCACTTTCCTCGTCCATTGAATTGCAAGTCGTGCATATGCATTGAAAAGTTCTTCCTCTTCTCTATGGTTTACTGCATAGTCGTGATTACCCGCTACTGAACTAGCAGAAAGTCCTTTTATTAAGGCAATGCATTCTTCCGGGTTAGGACCGTATCCTACAATATCACCGCAAGAAAAGATTGCATTAATATTCATTCCATCTATTATTTTTACCGCACTGTTCATTGCTTCTAAGTTACTGTGTATATCCGAAACAATAGCATATCTCATATCACTTTCAATTTTAAAATCCTCCTTCCATTTTCCAAATTATAGCATTTCTCCTGAAATTTCATATACACTAAAAGTAGGAAATATGGAACGATATTTTATACCAATACACTCATACCGGAACGCTTTTCTGCAAAGTCAATTGCTCTCCTCAAAGAAAATATACCTACAAATAGAAAAGCAACAGCAAAGAACAAGAGCACAGTAGTAATTAGCGGAATGTTTGTAGTTTTCCCGATAGCAAGCAAACTCCTTGCTGCATTCATAATGTAGTAGTGCGGAAAGAGTTTTCCCACCCAGCGAATATAATGAGGAAAAATTGTTATAGGGTAGTACACACCCGAAAAAAGGCGCACCATCGTATTAACACTCCAACTTATTGGCTCTCTACCTTGTTTTACCTCAAGAAAGAAGAATGTTGAGGCACCAAGTAGGGATAATCCAAATATAGATACAACAAAAAGCAAATACAAAAGCAGAAGTGCTAAAATATTTAAAGCACTGGGAATTTGTATCTTAAGTAGAGGTACAGTTATGAGAATAATTGAAAGCTGTATCGCTCCATTGAAAAAGAATGTAAAAAGGAATCTGCCGGAAACAAGGCCCCATATCCCCAGGGGTGATGTTTGATAAACTTCAAGCTTCTTTTCCCAGAAGCTCTGCGAAAGTGCATTAAATGGCTCTTTTATGAGCTGTTCCGCATTCTGAAAAATGATAACTCCTATTACGACGTACCCAATATAATTTACAGAAATGCTTTGCAAGTCAAAGGTTGCACTCTTCTGGATGAATAGTGCAATGAAAAACCATATTCCTACATTTACGTACCCTCTTGCAATTTCTATTATAAAGCCCATAGGATATAAAGCAAATGCGCGAAATCTCAATTTAATAAATGAAAAGACAATTCTTAGAAATTTCATTCTTCCTCTGTAACTTGTAAGAATATTTCTTCCAGAGTCGGTGTGTAGCTTTTAATATCCTCTATCTCTATTTGCATTGTGCTCAGATAATGAAGGATTGTTTCCATTCCGTTTTCAAAAAGCGGTGTAGTGAACTCCAGATTATTATGTGAAATATGTACATTATACTGTGGTAAAATTCTTTTTATGTCTTTTAACCTGGATGTATCCTTTACTTTAATTAAAACTCGTTCGAACGGATTAAAATTGAGCTTTAAGTTTTGTACCGTGTCTACTGTAATGACTTCCCCTTTGTTTAGAATCATCACTCTGTCGCACATTTTCTCTGCTTCTTCAAAATAATGTGTCGTGATGATAATTGTCGTACCAAGTTTATCACGCACATCTCTTATGAATTTTCTCAAAGAAAATTTAGATCGTATATCCAATTTTACAGTAGGTTCATCGAGAAGCAGTAAAGGATGGTGTACGAGAATTGCACGACCTATGCCTAATTTTTGCCGCATCCCAGCACTTATCTCCATTGCCCATCTATCCTTCACTTCATATAATTCAAGTATTTTTAAAACATCTTTTACCCTTTTTCTTTTTTCTTTTCCTCTTAACCCATACACCGTTGCCCAGAAAAGAAGATTTTCTTCTACAGTAAGTACAGGGTCAACACCTACATCGGCAGTAGGTGCAACAAGACTCACATTTGCACGAATCTTTGCATCCTCCTTCAACAGGTCAAAACCCATTACAGTGCCTTCTCCTTCTTCTGGCAAGAGAAGCGTACAAATGATTTTAATCAGAGTGGTTTTCCCTGCACCATTTTTCCCCAATATGCCAAAGATTTCTCCTCTTTCTACCGCAATACTTACTTTGTTAAGGACTGTTTCTCTGCCATACCGCTTTGTAATACCTTTTAGATTTAATATATTCACTGCCACCTCGTAAGTGTCCCATTTTTACGAGCTTTTCTTATACCAAGCCCATATAAATAAAATCCAATATAGATAAACAAAACTGACATAACTAAAAGTACGATAATATCTATCTTTACTGGCGGAATATTAAACAATTTCTGAAGTGGCAGCACAGGAGCGTTTAAATTACCTCCAGGTATCATAAGCCTTCTCAGTGCATCAAGTGCATATGTATGTGGCAGAATGGACGAAAGAAGTTGTAAAGAATAAGGTAGGATACTTATGGGATAAAAATAGCCTGCCGCAAGTGCGATAATAACATCCTGAAAGATGAACTTGATAGGCTCCGTACCCATTTTTATATTGAATAAAAAAAAGGAGCTTGCACTGATCATTCCAATGCCAAACGTCGATATGCCAAGCAGTATAACAATGATTATTATAATGAAAGGTGAGGCTAATCTGAATTCGGCCTTAAAGAGAGTAATACCAAACAAAAAAGCAAGCAGTACTCTCGGATAATCATCCAGTACGGATCTATACATAATACCTATGACAGGAGTAACAATAGACAAAGGGCTTAATAGATATAAGTCCATTGTGCCGTTCCAGTAGATTCGTGCAACTCTATCAAATGGATCGCCAAGGTTCGTGTAAGAAATATAATATGTAGAAAGACCCAACACGACAAAAGAAACATAGTTTGTACCATAGGGAAATATATTTACTCCTTTTCCCATTAGTATACTTAGCATAAAAAACAGTGTCGAGTTAATCAGTACATCTAAGATCCAAGTGAATACGTTTACTTTGTATGACGTCCATATTACGTATTCCCTTTTTGAAAATGCAATAATTGACAAAAGCTGGTTAATGGTACGTTTCATTTTTTATTCTGTATAAATATGCATCCTTTAGGCTTAAATCTTTCCTGCTAAGCTCAAAAATATGTATTTTTCTCTTAACGGACTCCTTTATTAAGCTGTTTACCATTCCATTCCTTACGAGAAGCCGTACTGTAAAAACATTGTTCAGTTGTATCAATTCATCCGGCACAGGTGTTGCAATAATACCTTTGTCAAGCAATACTTTTTCTACTTCTTTGTCAAATGTATCAATTGATATTTCATATGGTACAAGATTACTTTCTTTTATAAGCTCATTAGCTCTTCCAATGCCGACAACCTTTCC
Organism: uncultured Caldisericales bacterium; assembly: GCA_964405445.1. Taxonomy (GTDB): domain Bacteria; phylum Caldisericota; class Caldisericia; order Caldisericales; family Caldisericaceae; genus CAJXKN01. The sequence goes on from CAYONU010000006.1 coordinate 26,866, forward strand.
TTTATTGAGGAATAAAGCTCTAGGGTGAAAAACATCTAAATCTGTAAATACCTGGCTTGATATAAGAATTGTTTTTCCTTCTTTCTGTTTCTCTTTTACAAGTTGTGAAAGCAATTTTCTTTTTTCTACGTCAATGCTTACAAAAGGCTCATCCAAATAAATGATAGGACGTTCAACAATGAACCCTCTTGCAATAGAGACGAGCTGCCTCATACCTGCTGAAAGCTCAGGCACTCTTTTATTTTTAAATGACTCCATCCTAAAAAAACGAATGAGCTCATCTGCCTTTTCTTCTGCATTGTTCACACCCATAAGTGTTGCATACTGCAAGATATTTTCCATAACAGTAAGCTGCCATTCTAATCCCATCCAGAATGAAGCAGAAACAAAAGCAATTATCTCTTTGAGTCTTTTATGGTCTTTAATAATATCAAGGTGTGCTATGTTTCCTCCACCGCTTGTCGGATATATAATGCCGGAAAGAATTTTCATAAGAGTAGTTTTCCCTGCACCATTCGGGCCCACGATAGCAAAAACTTCCCCTTTTTCTACAGAAAAACTTACATTGCTTAGTGCCAGTATCTCCTTTTCTTTACTCCTTTTGAGGCGTACAATATTTGCAAACCATAAACCAGGTCCCTGCTCTTTCCTTTTTATCTTCATATAATTGTATGCTTTGCATA
>CAYONU010000007.1:0-27225 GCA_964405445.1 uncultured Caldisericales bacterium
TTTTTTCCTTTGCAGTTTTTTCTTTTGGCACAGTCTTTACTTTTCCTTCGGTTTTCTCCTCATTAATTTCCTGCTCTAATTCTGTTTTATTCTCTGCAATATATGCAATAACTTCACCTACTTTTTGCTCTTCTCCTTCTTCCACCACAATCTTTTTCAAAAAGCCATCCGTCGGGGAAGGCACATCGTTAGTAATTTTTTCTGATTCAATTTCTACAATGGTTTCGCCTTTCTTAATGGCTTCGCCTTCTTTTTTATACCATTTTGATACAACACCAGTTTCCATTGATAAGCCAAACTTCGGCATCTTTAATACAAACATCTATATACCCCCGACAACTTTTTTCACAGCTTTTAATATATCATTCTTGTTAGGTACGACAAAATCCTGAAGAGGAGGGCTAAATGGGATATGAACATTTCTTTCCCCAACTCTTAGGATAGGAGCATCTAGATAATCAAATGCTTCTTCCTGTACAACTGCAGTAATCTCTGCACCCCAGCCTGCTCTTTTCCAAGTCTCGTGTGCTACGACAAGGTGATGCGTCTTTTTTACAGATTCTAAAACCTTCTCTTTATCCCAAGGAACTAGTGTACGCAGGTCAATTACTTCAATGCTAATCCCCTCTTTTTCAAGTTCTTTTGCTGCTTTCAGGGACTCATGTACCATACGGGATGTTGTCACGATCGTTACATCTTTTCCTTCCTTCTTTATATCTGCTTCTCCAAAGGGAATATAATATTCTTCTTCGGGTACAGGACCTTTCAAGCCATAAAGCATTTTGTGCTCAAAGCATATTACAGGATCATCCGAGCGTAATGCTGTCTTGAATAAACCTTTCATATCATAAGGAGTAGAAGGAATAATCACTTTTATTCCAGGTATATGCATAAAAATTGTTTCAATGGACTCAGAATGCTGTGCAGCAGCAGACTTCGAAACACCATCAGGGCCTCTTAATACAAGATGCAGTTTTGGCTGTCCTCCTGTCATATATCTGAATTTCATTATCTGGTTTGCAACAGCGGTCATTCCAGTGAAGAGAAAGTCCGCAAAGTGGAACTCTGCAACGGGTCTCATACCTGCAAGTGCAGCACCTAGGGCCGAACCAAAAATTACTTCCTCTGAGATTGGTGTATCAATCACTCTGTCAGGAAATTTACCTAAAAGAGATTTGTATGCACCAAATATACCACCCTGCTTTGCTATGTCTTCTCCATATGTGAAAATCGTAGGGTCCTTGCTCATCTCTTCATACATTGCTTCACCGAGAGCTTCTGAAAATGTAATTTCTTTCATCCCACACCTCCTTTAGTAATCATATCCTGTATCATCAACAAATAGGTCAGTCAGTGCATCTTCAGGAGCAGGATAGGGAGTGCTACGTCCAAACTCCACTGCCTCTTTTATTTCTTTCTCTGCTGCCTTCCAGATTGTTTCCTTTTCAGTTTCTGTAATCTTCCCCATCTCTTTTAACTGTTTTTCAAACCTATCTATTGGTTCTTTTATCCAATGCTCCTTTACCTCTTTATTGCCTCTGTAAAGTGTAGGATCACCAACAAAGTGTCCTTTTATCCTATATGTTTTAGCCTCGATTAAGGTTGGTCCACCCCCGTTTCGTGCCCTTTCTACAGCTTCTTTTACTGTTTCATAAACTTTGAGAACATCATTCCCGTCAATGGTAACACCAGGTATATTATATCCGATTGCTCTATCTGAAACATTCTCTACAGAGGTTGTTTCTTGTACACGCTCGGTAGATGCAAACTGGTTGTTTTCGTTAAGGAAAATAACAGGCAATTTATATATAGAGCACCAATTCAGAGCCTCGTGGAATGCACCTCTGTTTGATGCGCCATCACCAAAGAAAGCGACAACAACCTGGTCTGTTTTCTTTAGCTTTATTGCCATACCAGCTCCAGAAGCAATAGGAAGACCTCCTGCTACTTCACCGTTTGCTCCTAATACACCAATGGACAGATCAGCGATGTGCATTGATCCACCTTTACCTTTACAATAGCCTGCTTTTTTCCCATAAAGCTCTGCCATCATCTTCTTTGTATCTGCACCTTTAGCAATCATATGCCCATGTCCTCTATGCGTAGAAGTGATGTAATCATCCTTTCTGAGATTCGCCATTGTACCTGCTGCAATAGCTTCTTCCCCGATGTAAAGATGAATAAACCCGGGGAGTTCGCCTTGCAAAAACAATTGCTCAGCACTTTCCTCAAATGTTCGTATCCGCACCATTGTACGGTACAAATCCTGTAAGAAATCTTTTGCATACTCCATATCCACCTCCAATTTTCTCTTCCGCTTAATATGTGCAAAAATCGTGCCAGAGTAAAAAAACGGTAAAAATGCGAGTTTTACAAATATTATCACAGAGGATTGATCGAAAAAGTGTAAATTATTTTGACACAGTGTAAATTATTAAGAGATGCTGTATTTTTTGAGAAGTTTGTATAATGTAGGACGTGAGATGCTCAGTTTCTTTGCTGCAAGAGAAATGTTATGGTTTGTCTCTAAAAGTATCTTCTCTATGAGTCTTCTCTTTAATATATCCATCTGAGAGATGTTTGCCGTTTTATTAGCCGTAACAGACTCTGGAAGATACTTCCTTTTTAATACGTCTCCTTCTGCTATATTTATTGCTCTTTCTATGATATTTTCGAGCTCTCTTACATTGCCAGGGAAGTTGTACTGTATTAGTGGAGTGATAAATGATTCATCCACCTTCTTTAAATCTTTATGCAAAATAGTGTTAAATTTTTTAACAAAGTGATCAACAAGTAGAGGAATATCTTCTCTCCTTTCTCTGAGAGGCGGAATATTAATCTGTATCACGTTAAGTCTGTAGTAGAGATCTTTTCTGAATTCTCCGCGTTCCATAAATTCGTTGAGATCTTTGTTTGTAGCTGCAATGACACGCACATCTATTTTTAAAGATCTTGTCCCGCCTATACGAGTAATAACTTTGTCCTGTAATACTCTAAGTAACTTTGTTTGTATTGCAAGAGGTAAGTCTACTATTTCATCGAGGAAAATTGTCCCGTGATCTGCAAGCTCAAACTTTCCCGGCCTTCCTCGTTTATCTGCATCTGTAAATGAACCAGGTTCATAACCAAATAGTTCACTCTCAGCAAGGTCTCTCGGTACCGCTCCACAGTTTAATGCGACAAACGGACCTTTAGAACGTTCACTTTCAAAGTGTATTGCTTGTGCAAACATTTCTTTTCCTGTACCTGTTTCGCCAGAGATAAGCACAGAAGAATTGGATTTCGCTGCAATCTTTGCAATGCGAATGGCTTCTTTCAGCCTTTTGTTTTCACCTATGATATCATGAAAAGTAAAGCGTGCCTCTGCGCCAATATACGATGTAACAAATTTTCTTACTCTACTTATCTCTCTAAAGGTATCAACGACACCTGCAAAGTTCCCATCTTTATCTCTTATCACTGCCGCAGTTTTAATAAAATGAAGAATGCCCCTTGAAGGACTATCTATAATAAACTCTTTATCCACATATCCTTTATGAGTCTTAAAAACTGATAATATTACAGGTGTGAAATCAACAATTTCTGATACATCCTTGCCTATGGCATTTTTTTTATTTATATGTAGAATATCGGCTCCACTACTGTTAATATAAATAACACGTGCATCTTTGTCCAACAAAAGTATGCCATCTTTATTACCCTCTCCTACAACCTCAATATATTTTTTGGACAGTTCTACCCTGTTTAAAGCATGTTTCAGGTTTGTTTCGTTTTCTACCGCATGCGCTAATGCAGAAACAATACCTTTAGCGTAACGAGGATAATGCTTAGATAGTGAAGAAAGACTCATAACTCCTACAACCTTACCTTCCTCATTTCTTACTGGTGATGCGGCACAGGACCAGTTTTTGAATATTTCATTTGTATGGGCGCTGCCTTTGACTTCTACTGTGCGATTCTGTTCAATGCAAGAAAATATAGCAGTCCTGCCAAAGAGCTCTCTAGAAACGATAAGGCCTTCACTTATAAATGGATCCATTTTATTTCCCATAAGGAGGAGAACAACATTATCTCTATCTATATAAGAAACGGTAAAAGGACTATTTACACTAAGGAAATCTTCAAATAAACCCTTTGCAACAAGAAGGTATAAGAAATTCTGCGCCTTTCTTCTTTGAAGCTCTTCTTTTGAAATAAATTTTTTTCTTATCTTTGCATTTATCATTTAATAAAATAATAGCACAAAATACATTTTTATCAAAAAAATCAGAGGCAACAAAATTAATGTGTTTTCTCTCTTACAACAAGTTTCACTCCATCAACTTTTTCTACAATTACTCTTGCCTTTTTATGGATGATTTTATCGTCAGCGCTCAAAGCAGTCCATCTCTTACCCTCTATTTCGACTTCTCCTTTGCCTTCTATATTATTTATCTCCTTAGTTACAATGCCTACCTGTTCTATAACATTATCTATATTTGTTTTCGGAGCTTTCTTTAGTATGTGCAATCTCTTTTTTAGAATAAACTCGGATAAAAGGATAAAAATAATAGAAGTAATTGCAAAAATATACATTTGAATAGCAAAACTTCCCCCCAACAGTTTGACTATCAATGCACAAACAGCCCCAGCAGCAAACCATATTGAGAAAAATGCAGTAGTTAGTGCTTCGCCTATTAGGGCAATTGTAATTATAAGTATCCAAAATTGTGTAGGTGTCATTTTTACCTCCTTGTATAATATGTTTATATTTTAGCACTTTTGTTGCTAATAGAAAATAGAAAATTGATAGGTGCATAAATTTGTCATAATTATTTCTTTATTATGTTTTAAAATTTCTACAACCTCTATTTTTAGAAATATGGCATAATAGCAGTATGAAGTTCCAGAAAATTGCACTTATTGATATTTTACAAAACTCATTTTTTTGGTATAATTGTATCAAAATGGAGGTGATGTTATGAAAGCAGCTAAAGAAGTAGAGAATTTTTTAAACAAAAAGCCCGTGAAAGCCTTTTTGCGCTATCTCAGTAAAAAGGATAAAAATGGTAGAAACATTATTTACAATGTTTTTGATAGCTATATTGATCCTCACTTTCCTATTGGAAAAAGAGTTTTCTATGCTCCTTTCTATTTATTTATAGTATTTATGAGAAAAAAATTGAATCTCAGCAAGAAAGATTTTAAAGAAAAGATAGTAGATATGAGACCTACAGTTATTGCAGTAAACAATCTTGCAAAGAGTGTAGGGAATTGGGGAGTTACAAGACCACAGAATTTTTATTCTCCTCTTCTTATCGTGTGGAATTTTACAAATGGTTGCAATCTGAAGTGTAAACATTGTTATCAAAATGCGGGTAAGCCTTGGCCTGATGAGCTGACTCTGGAGGAAAAGTTTAAAGTAGTGGATCAAATGGCAGAGGAAGATGTACCTACTCTGGCGTTGTCCGGAGGAGAGCCGTACACATCAAAAGATCTATTTAAGATTACTCATTATGCACATAACAAAGGAATACATATTTCTATAGCTACAAATGGTACGTTTCTTTCTCTTCCTGGAATGGCAGAGAAAACGAAAGAAGCCGGCGTGAACTATGTTGAAATCAGTCTTGACAGCATTAATCCTGAAGTGCACGACGAGTTCAGGGGCGTAAAGGGTGCATGGGAAATGACAGTCAAAGGCATTAAAAACGCTGTTAGGGTGAAAGATTTAAAGGTTGGTATTGCTACAACAGTAACAAAGTATAACTTGAACGAAGTAGAAGATTTATATAAGTTCGCAGTAGATATAGGTGCAGATAAGTTCTTCGTTTTTAATTTTATCCCAGTGGGGAGGGGTAAAGAAATCATAGATATGGATCCTACCCCTGAGGATAGAGAAAAAATAATGGGAATACTGTACAAGCATCTCTGTGAGAAAAAGATTGATGTATTCAGTACTGCACCAGAATTTGGTATGTACTGTTTAAGGGAAAATCCTCTTGGCCCTATAGTTACAAGTCACTATAGTAGTACGAGCGGTAAGTTTGCAAAAGATGGTGCTGAGTTTATTGGAGGATGTGGTGCAGGTAGGGCATATTTTGCACTTCAACCGAATGGAGATGTTACTCCCTGTGTATTTATGCCAACACTTGTAGTGGGCAATGTGAGAAAAACATCGCTTGGAGAGATATGGCGAGGTTCAAAAGTATTACAGGATTTAAGAAATAGGAATAAGTTAGAAGAGCATTGTAAGAGCTGTGAGTTCCGTGCAGTATGTGGAGGATGTAGGGCAAGGGCATATGCATACTATAACAATTATCTTGCACCAGATCCAGGATGTATTTATAACAAAGATTATTGGGACAAACTCGTAGAAAAGACTAAAAAAGAATCTGCATTACAGAGGTAATTTTTCCGACATATTAGATAAACATTTTTTGTTTTACTGTAACAAAAAAGTTTCTTTATTGTTTCTCTATGATGCTTTCTAATTTATCTGTAACTTCTTTAAGCCTCTTTCTTAAAAGTATGCCATCGTTTGTCGTTACGTCATCGGCATTTTCAAAAACTGTGTAAGGCACGTTTATTCCTTTAATTTTAATAAATTCCGAATTTTCCCCTTTAAATTCATTCCAATCAACCTCTTTATAGAGCCTTATCAATTTTTCGTCTGTCAATGAATGATGTAAAATACTACCGGGGCGTGATGGATCACGTCTTTTTCTATTTTTTCTTAAGGATTCTTCAAATGGTACATCGACATAGATAATAGAACCTCGTTTAAGTAAATCTTCCGAGAGATAACGAAACGCTTCTCTATATCCCCCATGCTCTTTGCCCCTTGAGAATTCTACAAGTGTAGTGTAATCTCTTAAATAGCTAGGAATATCACGAATGTGTTTTCTGTATTCAAGTGAGATTTTCTTAATAAGTAGACTCCACAGATATGGGTATTTAAAGTAACCGTTTTCCGTTGTATGAAGCCTCGGTTTGTGAAATTCATTTGTAAGGATGTCATCCTCTTCATACCAAGTCCATAGCATTGGAAAATCATCAATTTCATCAATTTTCCCTATGTGAAACTCTTTTTTCCTATCCTCATCTGAAAGTCTTAGAAGAAAATCAATGATTTCCGATTTTCCTGCTGCAGGTCTTCCTAATAAAAAAATTACATCAAACTTATCCATTGTGCACCTCCACAATAAATTTGTGAAACAAATAATAGCACAATTCGATTATTCTGCAATAAGTCGTATACTTTTAGTTACTGTAGGTTCAAATTAGAGCTGGCTTTATTATAAACTTATAGCGCATTTTTCGGTAAATCCTCGGCAAATGCTGGGCAAATGTCTTTAAATTCACAACTTGTACAAGATCCATTAGGTTTTGGATAAAACTCTTCCCTTTGTATTGCTTTACCAACTTGGATGATTTTGTTTTTTCCTTTTTCTACCATTTCATCTGAAATATCGAATCTTACCTTTTTATTAAAATTTACAAAGTATAGAAAAACATTGTTTATTTTTTTAAGTCCCAATGATTCTTTTGCCCCAACATAATAAATAACAGGCTGTAAGAGTTCAGTTACCTTAAAAAAACGTGGGACAAGTCTATTTGTCTTATAGTCGATAATTGTGTAACCGTCATTTGCATAATCTATCCTATCAATTCTTCCTATCACTTTAAATTTATCCAGATGAAAAGAGAAAGATTTTTCTACAAGATAAGCTGGATGAAAACCAAATATTGTTTCCTGATATAACCTTTTAAGGACTTTCAATGCTTTATCCTTTGCTTTTTGTTCTTCATTCTTCGTTGTATAGCCTGCAGAGATCCAATGCTTATCTAACAAGCTTAGCATATATTCGAACGGAGGCTCTTTCATATTGATGAAATTTTTTTCTGGATGATAAAAGACCTCAAGCACTTTATGTATAGAACTGCCGAAACTAAAATAGCTACGCTCTTTTACGGGAAGTTTATCAACATAGATGAATTTGTAACGCAGCGGGCAATTAATATATGTTGCAATACGCGAGTAACTCAAATGGAATTCTGCATTTTTTCCCATAATTTCCGAGTCTGTTCCTCCATCTGAACAAAGCTGCCGCTATTATCAATTACTGCATCCGCCTTTTTGATTTTTTCTTTGATATCCATCTGCGATTCTATCCGTTTCAGAGCTTCATCCCTTTTAATACGTTCTCTTTTCGTCAACCTTTCTATTTGTAACTCCATAGGCGCGTACACAACCCACACCGTATCAACAAGTCTATCCCATTTTGCTTCAAAGAGAATTGCCGCATCTACAACGAGTATCTTTACTCTTTGTTTTCTCTTTTCATTAATAATTTTTTTAAGGGCATCCGTCATTAAGGGTATCATAATTTTATTGAGCTTTCCCAATTCGTTTTTATCATAGAAAACAATCTCAGCTAATTTTTTTCTTATCAATTTATTATCCTTAGTAACATCTTTCCCAAAGGTTTCTCTAATTTTATCTACTACATTGTTAACATTACGTGATTGTATATCTTTTGCAATTGCATCCATATCTATTACCTGAGCGCCCCATTTTTTGAGAAGGTGCGCAACAACACTTTTGCCAGAAGCGATGTTTCCTGTAAGCCCTACAATAATCATCCCTTCGCTTCTCTCAAGTTTCTTCCATATTTAATATTTACCTTTAGAGGCACTGTCAGAGGATAAGCAGATTCCATCTCTTCTTTTACTATTTTTTTCATTTGATCGACATCATTCTCCTTTACTTCGCATACTAGTTCATCATGAATCTGAAGTATAATGTGGTTATCACTGTTTTTTATCCGGTTGAACAGTTTTATCATCGCAATTTTTATAATATCTGCTGCACTACCTTGGATTGGTGTGTTTATTGCGATTCTTTTTGCTTCTTCCCTCGTATTTTTATTATTGCTACTTCTTCCCAAAATTTTTCTTTTCCTTTCGAGTATCGTTCTCGTCTCTCCGGTTTTTTGCGCCTTTTCCACAAGGCTTTCAATGAACCCATGCACGGTAGGAAACTGTGCAAAATATCTATTAATGTAAGCACTTGCCTCTTCTCTTGAACATCCAAGCTGTGTAGCAACTCCATACGAAGACATTCCATATATAATGCCAAAATTTAAGATTTTTGCTCTCCTTCGCATCTCTTTTGTTACATCCTTTTCTTCCACATTAAATACAAGGGCAGCTGTGCGGGTATGTATATCAACATCATTTTTAAATGCTTCAATAAGCTTTTCATCTTTGGATAAATGGGCAAGTACCCTCAGCTCAATCTGCGAGTAATCTGCACTGAGCAAAAAGTGCTTCTCTGAAGAGACGAAACCTGCTCTTATCTTCTCTCCCCAATCAGTTCTTGCAGGAATATTCTGCAGATTAGGATTTGAGCTCCGTAATCTTCCTGTACTTGTACCTAACTGATGAAAAGTCGTGTGTAAACGAAAATCCTCCTTTGATACAAGCCTGGGCAATGCTTCAATATATCCTGAACGTAACTTTGAGAGATGTCTGTACTGAAGTATAAGAGGAACAATGGGGTGTTCGTTAATGAGCTCTGATAACACTATACTACTTGTGGAATAACCTGTTTTCCCCTTCTTCAATGGTGTTAATCCTAAATTGTCAAATAGTACTGCTGCAAGCTGCTTGGAAGAAAGTATATTGAAAGAGATGCCAGCAAGTTTATATATTTTACTTTCAAGTTTATTAATTTCTTCGTTAATATCTTTTTTTAATTGCTTAAAATAGGTTGTATCTATTTTTATTCCTACAAGCTCCATATCAGCAAGCACTTCTGACAAAGGTTTTTCCAAATCATTGTAGATTCTTAATAGTCTTTCCTCTTTAAGCCTCTTTTCTTCAATATATGAAAGTTGCAGGGCATACTTTGCCCTCGATACTAGAGATTCATCGACATATGGAACAGAGAATAATTCACAGAGTTTCTTAGCAGAATAACTCTTTAATCCAGAGTTGATTAAATATCCGGCAAGTGCTACATCCAGATGAATGTTGTTGAGTTTTATCCCATAGTAACAGGATACTTTGTGAAGCTCTTTCAAATCAAAAACTTCCTTTTTTCTGTCATCTTCAAGTGTCTTTTTTAAAGTGCCCATTGCGTTAGTATTAGCAAAAAGCTCTCCACCTACGTTAAACTCTTTTATGCTCTTTTTTGTTGCAATGGCAAATCTTTCTGCTTTGCCATTTTCTCCTTCAATGCATAAGCCTATTCTACCGTCTTCTTTTATGGAGATATGGTCACTTTCTAATCCAAGCTCCTTGAAAAGACTATTAAATTCAAAACGACTTAAAATATCTTTTGCCTTTTTCTTGTCAAATAGCTTTAGCCGCATTTCATCAATATTGAAATCAATTGGCACGTCGAGCATTAATGTGCACAAGCTTTTCCCAAAGATAATCCGCTCTTTATACTGTGCAAGCAATTCACCTTTTTTAATTTCCTGTAGGTGCGCAAAAATATTTTCTATACTGCCATATTTGGATAAGAGCATCGCTGCAGTTTTTGGACCTATTCCGGGGACGCCAGGTATATTATCAGAAGGATCTCCACTAAGAGCTTTATAGTCAGGGATCTGACTGGGGTATATGCCTAATTTTTCTTTTAGTTTTGCATCGTCAAGTGTCTCAATGGTTGTAACACCTTTTCTTGTTACTTCTACCTTTGTTTTGGGAGATATGAGCTGAGTAAGATCCATATCTCCAGAGATAATGATCGTTTCCACATCCTTTTTCTCAGCAGCTTTTGCTATTGTACCTATAACATCGTCTGCCTCATATCCATCCATTTCATATACTTTTATATTCAGTGCATTAAGTAACTTATGTATTGTTTCAAACTGCAAAGATAATTCATCCGGCATAGGCGGGCGCTGTGCTTTATATTTTTTATACTGTATGTGTCTCTTTGTAGGTGCTTTTCTATCAAATGCGACAGCAAGGTATTGAGGTTTTTCATTTTTTAATACGTGAAGAAGCATTCTGAGGAAACCATACAGAGCGCCTGTAGGTTCATTATTTTTCGTAATGAAATGTGGTAATGCATAAAAAGCTCTGTACAGTATGCTACTTCCATCAATTAATACAATTTTTTCCATTGAATCACCTTTTATACTATACTAATATGTATAAATTTTTCCAAATCTTAACTGATCCAAATTTTTCTTTTTCACAGAGTCTTTAGGGAGATATACTACATCTGCATAAGGTAAATTATCTACCCGAGACTGCTTACCTAACAGTAAAAATGTTCTTTCATTATGTGTTACTACTATATAATGATTATCTCTATCACTTACAAAATGAAAATTTATATTGTCAAAATATATTGTTGCTCTATCTGAAATACTCATAATATGTGCCTTATTTCTGTTTAAGTATATAAATTCTTTTTGTAATTCACTATTTGATCTGGGAAATACGACGTTTTTTACAATTCCCTGTGTTATAAGTTTTGCACTGCTTGATTCCTTACCCTTAAAAGCTTCGTCAAAAATCATAAGGTCTATTTTGTTTATTCCTCTTTTTTTTAGTTCCATCTGTATTGTATATAGATCTTTCTCCTCTGTCTTTGATGCAGTTTCTGATGTTACATATATAGTTTTGCTGCCTGATTGAATGATGAAACCATCCTCATGGGAAAGTGCAAGAGGAGCAATACAAAAAGTAGGCTTTATTATAAATGGGATAGTAATAACTAGAATAAGAGGGATAAAGACAAATCTCTTCCATTTCTTTTTTTGGAGATAAGCAAAAATAAGTAGGGATATTACAATGAAATAAATTATTACAAATATGCCTTTAAACTGTACATTTACCGAGGAAAAAGGTAATTTTGAAAAGAATTTTACAGTGGAGAATAAGATAAAGAAAGAGAAATTTGTTACAGGTGCAAAAAGTATTGCTAATTTGAAATTTAAAACAATAAAAATGAGCTGAGTAACGCCTACTGGTATAAGGATGTACATATAAGGAATAACAATAAGGTTTGATAAAATAGAAACAAAAGATACAGAATGAAAATAGTACGCAAAAATAGGAAAAAGCAGGAGTTGCACAGACAATACCTCTGAAAGCATTTTAAAAATAAAGTTTTGTGGTAGATGTTCGTAAAGCAGTGGGGCAATGACGAGTAATGACAGAATTGCAAGAAACGACAGTTGAAAACTTATAGAGAAAAGTGCGATAGGATTAATAAATAGTATGATGAGGGCTGCAAAGCAAAGCGTATTGATTGGAATAGGTTCTTTTCCGGTCATTCTTGCAAGTATTCCTGCTCCATACATCATAAATGCTCGTACTGCAGATGCTTTGAAACCAACGAGAAACAGGAAAAATAAAAGGATAATAAAGGAGACTTGAGAAGCAAATGGTGTAAGTGACTTTAAAAGAATGTAAGAAGTTTCTCCTAATATTCCGAAATGCAATCCAGATATGGCAAATATGTGCGCAGTACCTGTATCTCTAAATGGTAATTTCTCACTCGCATCAAGAGAAGAAATCCCTGCTACTGAAGAGAGAAAAAGAAAAGCTTCCTCGCTTTTCATAGAGAGGAGTGCTTTTTCTTCTATCTTGTTACGTAGTTCAGAGAAGAAATTAAAGAAGCGATGGCTTCTCTGTACGGAAACTTCTTTGCCAAAAATAATGTAGCTATACCCTGTAAATTTCTGCAAACTATTCTGGAGATCATTTTTGTAGATTGTTCCTTTCAATATAATTGAACTGTAAGCAGGAGGTAATTTTTCTGCGTATACCTTTGCCCTGCCAGAAAATTTGTGCCCTCCAATAGAGAGATGCGAAATAACGAAACTCTCTGGTTTATACGTATCTTGCGAAAAACCTTGTACTATACCTTCAATTTGTTGTTCCTTTTTGAGTAGAGATACAGGAACTGAGGAGTAAGTAAAAGGTTTTAAAGATAAACCTGTTGTAAAAATTGATAAAACAAAAAATAAAATGATATAGGCAACATACTTCCTTTTAAGGATTGCAAGCAGCAGAATTACAGATAGAATAATAGATAAAAAGATAAAATTCTTATAGAAAAATGCAAAGCCTGAAAAAATCCCTAAGATTTCTCCGATCAGAGCAAACAGTGCAGGCATTCCCTAAACAGTAATGAGATCTTTTATTTCCTCAAATGTCTTTTCTCCAATACCAGAGACATTAGTAATATCATGAATACTTTTAAATGCTCCATGGGTTTTTCTATATTGGATAATTGCACTACCCTTTACTGTTCCTATGCCGGGTAGTGTTTCCAGCTGTGTAAGAGAAGCAGTGTTTATGTTTATCTTCCCGTTATTCTTGTTGCTGCTTGCAGATGAAACAGTTAAGTTTGATTGTTTTGTTGGTACAACAACTTCTTCACCCTCCTGTACTTTTTGTGCAAGGTTTATTGATACAAGATCTGCGTCCTTAGTCGCTCCGCCTGCTTTCTCTATAGCATCCTTTACGATGCTATCTACCGGTAATTTATATACATCGCTCTTTTTCACTGCACCTGCTACATAAACAGTAACATATTGCGGGGCTTCGTCCTTTATCTCTGGTGCTTGGGGTGATGATACAATGGGTGTCGATTCAGGAGTTTGCACCTTTGCAGACCTTTTTCCTATTATCATCCCTGTGCCAAAAGTAATAAGGCTTACGAGAATAATTATAACGATCCATTGCTTTGATGAAAAATTCATTTTTTCTCCTAATTTATGTATCTTGCTGCGTTGATATTGAGTGTTTCACCTGAAACATAATCGTTCTCTACAAGGAACAGTATGCTATGTGCAATTTCCTCTGGATGTGCAAACCTTCCATTCGGAGATAACTTTTCTAATTTTTTCCGTGCTTCTAAAGATAAATTTTTAAAGAGATCTGTATCTACAGGACCAGGTGCAACAGCATTCACCATAATACCTCTGGATGTAAATTCACTTGCAAGTGCTTGAGTAATACCAATAACTCCTGCTTTTGATGCTGCATAAGGGATACCTACAGTACCTCCATTTCTCCCGGCAATGGAGGAAACATTAACAATTTTTCCCTCATTCTGTTTAAGCATATATGGAATAATGAAAAGGCACATATTAAAAACACCTTTTAAATTTACTTGAATAGTCCTATCCCATATTTTCTCATCAGTTTCAAGAAATGGCTTATTGATGAGGATGCCTGCATTATTCACAAGGATATCAATTTCCCCAAAATCTTCTACAATTCTTTGAACAGTTTTCTCTGTTTCTTTGAAAGATGATACATCACACTGATAAACCTCCGCTTTACGGTTTTTACTGAGAATTTTCTCTTTTACCTCTTCTGCTTTTTCTTTATTCGTATGGTAGATAATTGCAACATCTGCTCCCTTTTCCGCAAAGAGCAGTGCAGTCGCTCGCCCAATGCCTCTGGAGCCACCAGTAACAACAGCTACTTTACCTTTAATTTTCATATTATGCACCTCCTTACTTCTGGCAATGGGGACAGAAGAAGCTTTTTCTGCCCCCTACTTTTGTACTTTTTATAAGGGTACCGCAAATAAGGCAAGGTTTCCCCTCTCTTTTGTGTACTTTGAAATGGTTCTGATATTCTCCCTTTTTTCCATTTAAATGCACAAATGTGAGAGTACTCTCACCGCCGTATTGAAATGATTCATTGAATATTTTATTCATAGACTGATAAATTTTTTCTATTTCCTTATTACTCAAGGTATTTGCTTTCCTCGTTGGCAGAATACCTGCACTAAAAAGAATTTCATCAGAATATGCATTGCCGATGCCTGCAATAATTGTCTGGTTCATCAAAATTTGCTTTATCATCTTCTTGCCGTTTGTCTGAACAATTCTTTTGAAAACATCAGATGTAAACTTTTTGTCCATTGCATCAATCCCAAGTTTTTTAAGCTCAGGCACATTGAAAATGTCCTTAGTATTTAACACTTTTACAAAGCCACCTCTCATAATAGCAGAAACGGCAAGGCAATGTCTATCTTTTAGAATGAAGCCTACTTGGATTTTCTCTTTATCACAATGGTCCAAAAGTCTCAGTGTACCAGTTAGAAGAAAATGTATTGCAACGGAAGTATTGGAAGAAAGATTAATGATCAGGACTTTCCCCTTTCTACCTGTACTAATAATCTTTTTATTCTGAAGTAGCAGGGCAAATTCATCCTTACTCACATTTGTTATAGTTTCTTTATTGGCAAATGCTTCTTTTATAACAGCACCTTTTAGCTGTGTTTCAACTTCTCTTTTTAATATCTCTATCTCGACAATTTCAGGCATAAAACTATTTATTATTTATATTAGAAAAGTTTTTAAAAATGGATCTTCCTGCATAACTTGCAGCAACACCCAATTCTTCCTCTATCCTCATAAGCTGATTGTACTTTACCAATCGCTCAATTCTACACGGTGCGCCGCTCTTTAGCTGTCCGATGTTCATACCTACAACAAAATCAGCAATAAATGAATCTGCTGTTTCTCCTGAGCGGTGTGAAACAACCGAGGTAAAACCCGCGCTCTCGGCAAGTTTTACTGTTTCAATCGTTTCTGTAAGTGTACCAATCTGGTTAAGCTTTATTAAAACAGAATTGGATGCTTTCATATCAATACCTTTTTGCAATCTCTTTGGATTTGTCACATAAATATCATCACCTACGAGCTGAATTTTTTTGCCTAATCTCTCTTCTAATTTGACCCATCCATCCCAATCACTCTCTTCAAGACCATCCTCTATGGATATAAATGGATATTTATCTATAAGGTATTCATAGTAATCAATCATTTCCTCAGAAGTTCTTCTCTTCCCTTCATATATATATTTACCATTATGATAAAAGGACGAAGCAGCGGGATCAACCCCTATGTATATGTCTTTACCTGGTTTATACCCGGCTTCTTCAATTGCTTTTACAATAAACTGTACCGCTTCTTCCCCGGATTTTAAACGTGGTGCAAAACCTCCTTCATCACCTACACTCACTCTATAACCATTTTTCTTTAAAATATCTTTCAAGGTATGATATACCTCTGCACCGTATCTTAAGGCTTCTCTAAAATTCGGTGCACCAACGGGCAGGATGAGAAACTCCTGAATATCAATATTTGAATCTGCGTGCTTACCGCCGTTCAAAATATTGAATTGAGGCACAGGAAGCAGTGTAGCGTTTACGCCGCCTATATACCTATATAAAGGTATTTCATATTCATTTGCTGTGGCCCGTGCTGTTGCTAAAGAAACACTTAGTATTGCGTTTGCACCAAGTTTTGCTTTGTTTTCTGTACCATCAAGTTCAATCATTGCCTTATCAATTGTTGCTTGATCCTCAGAAAGCATACCTATTACTTTTTCAGCAATCGGACCATTTACGTTTGCTACTGCCTTTAACACACCTTTGCCGTTGAATCGCTTTGGATCACCGTCCCTTAACTCAACAGCCTCATATTTACCAGTAGATGCACCGGATGGTATTGCTGCTCTTCCTGAGGTACCGCTTTCTAATAGCACATCTGTTTCTACCGTAGGGTTTCCTCTTGAATCCAGAATTTCCCTTGCATGAATAGAAATAATTTCACTCATATTAATACCTCCCATTATATTATTCTTACAGTCAAAAAATTACTCGACTTTCCCTTATTTATACTCACTTTTCTATTTTTGTCAAATTTCTACAAATATACTCACTTTCTCATTTTACAAAAGCAATGTCTATTAATGCAATGAGAACCCCCCATATAAAACCTGCTGTGACTTCTAAGCCTGTATGTCCCATAAGCTCTTTGAACTTTTTTACATCAATAATCCCTCTGAGCTTTTCTCCCCAGGCAGTGTCCCATAAGAGTTCATTCATCGTTTTAGAATGTTCCCCCACCTCTCTCCTTACAGAAAGTGCATCAATAACTACTATACTAGCCACGATAAATGCAATAGTAAAATAAGGTGAATTTAATCCGTATTTTACTCCGAGAAGTACAGTGAGTGTTGTTACAGTTGCTGTATGTGAGCTCGGATTTCCGCCTGCAGATACTGCGAGTTTCCAATCAACCTTTTTTGTATGCTCGTAATTAAGTAATACTTTTAGTGCCTGTGCAGTGATATTAGAAATAATAGAAAATATTAAAATATCATTTGTAAAAAGTTCTTTTATCCACATTTTTAAATTTATTCACCTCGCAAGTGAAAGGCATCTGCATCAGTAATAGTAACTTCGGTGATATCTCCTATGAGAGCACCCTTTTCTGTAATAACTAATTTGTTTTGAGGAATGCGTCCGAAGGCCTCACCTTCTTTAACCATCTCGACAAGTATCTTTACAGTTTTTCCAATATAGGAATAATTCTTTTTTATGGAAATTGCATTTGCTAAAGACAGTAAATCATTTAATCTCCTTTTTTTTTCTTGTTTTTCGATCTGATGTGGCATTACGGCAGCAGGTGTGTTGGGGCGGGGTGAATAAGCAGCAGCAAAAATTTTGTCAAACTGGACATATTCTATAAGTGATCTTGTTTCAAGATAATCCTTTTCTGTTTCACCAGGAAAGCCTACAATAATGTCTGTTGTAATGCTTGCTTCGGGAAAAAGCCTTTTCACATTTTCAATGAGCGCAAGATACTGCTCACGTGTGTACCCTCTTTTCATAAGCTTTAAAGTTTTATCACTCCCAGATTGGACAGGCAAATGAAAATGAGGACAGAGCGTTTTCAAATTACGCATCCGCTCAAGTATTTCGACGGTAAAATCCGCAGGATGCGGAGTGAGATATCTCATCCTTTTAAGACCTTTTATTTTATCTACAGCTTCAAGAATCTCAATAAATCCATTCTTGTATCCTATGTCGCGTCCATAATGGTTAATATTCTGCCCTAAAAGTACAATTTCTTTTGTACCATTTTCGATAAGTGTATGTACCTCATTTAAGATATCTTCCTTTGTTCTGCTTCTTTCGCGCCCCTTTGTAATAGGAACAATGCAGTATGTACAAAAGTTATTGCAACCATAAATAATAGGAATATATGCAAAAACTTTTTTCTTAATAGGCACATTTCGCTTTTCTTTTAGTGATAATATCTTTTTTATTTTTTCTATCCTACTTGAGAGTGATTCAATACCACTAAACACAGCAATGACACTTTTTCCACCAATTCTTTTTATATCTTTTTGTTTTACTGTAGCGACACAGCCGGTAACAATTGCAACAGGGTGCCCTTGTGTTCTAAAAAGTTTCCTTATGTATCCAAGCTTACTGAAAAGCTTTAGTTCAGATTTTTCTCGCACGGCACAGCTGTTTAACAAAACGACATCTGCATCTTCTTCATTTTCTACTTCTTTAAAATTGTACGACAAAAATGTTTCTCTGAACTTTTCAGATTCATACACATTTATCTGGCATCCATATGTAATAGTCTTAAATTTCTTCATAAAATCTCCTGCATGCGTTTTTGAGCAATTGCTCTTTTAATTTACCTAAAGCTTTACCCTGCATATTGTACTGCATTTTCAATTTATTACCATTAAGTTTTATTTTACTCCAACTCTCCGTAAGTCTGCCTACTTTTATTGCTCTTTCCTTTTTGAATAAAAGAAGCACAGTGCAGAGAGGAACAAAAATTTCTCTGTAGCGTACAAAGATTGAAAAAAGTGAATCAAAATCATCACTTATTTTTTCTTTCATAATACGTTGTACTATTTCTTTTTCTTTTTTTGAAAGGCCCAGAATATCCGTTAAAGGACAATCTGAAAAAACTTGTGAGAACAATATAACGGTAAATGCATCTCTGTATGTAAAATCTCTGTTAATTTCTTTATCCAGTACTTTAAATTCTTTAGAAAGTATATATTTTTCATAGACAACTGAAAAATCCTTATCCGGGAAAAGCAATTTAAGAATCTTTATCAAAGATTGAATATCTAATTTAAGAATCTTCTTTGCTTCTTCTCTTTTCCTTTCTTTTTTTACTGTATGAAGGAGAGAAAATCCATTTTTTATTTCTTTCTTTGTCTTTTCCTCTATCGAAAGGTTAAGTGCTCCTACAAGCCGAATCCCACGCAAAGCGCGTACTGGATCGTATAAAATAGAAGATGAGGAAACAACCCTTAATATGTGTTTTCTTAAATCGTTTATTGAGATATTCTTGTAAAAAAATTTATTCTGTATGAGTGAATAATAAACAGCGTTGATCGTATAATCACGCAATGTAGAATCATAATCAATATTATCTGTAATTTTCACGAAGTCAAATGTCGACTCTTTCTGTACTACTCTTATAAGTAAGAGCTTATCTTTATTTAAAGTAAAATATCTTATGTGCTTTCTCTCTAAAAATTTAATAGTTTCTTTAAATGCAATTTCTGTCAGGGCAAAATCAAAATCTTTTACCGCTCTTCCATAGAATGCATCTCTTATTGCTCCACCAACAAGATATATCTCACCTACTTTTTCTTTTAATTCTTCAACAAAAGTGGATGAAAGTATATTTATTAAAATGGATCTTGCTCTTTCCATTTGCCTCTTACAATGCTTTTTGCTTTTCCATCTTTTTCAATATCGATAATAACAAAATTTACAGAGGCAATACCTTCTGCTATCTCAAAATTCAGTGGAAGAAGTGTCAAAAAACTCTTTAAAGCAGCCTTCTTGTCTATACCTATAGCAGAATCTTCAATGCCAGTCATTCCCACGTCTGTAATATATGCTGTATTGTGAGAAAGAATTGTTTCATCAGCAGTTTGAATATGTGTATGCGTTCCTACAACAGCGCTGACGTATCCGTCCATAAAAAAGCCCATTACCTTTTTCTCGCTAGTTGCTTCGGCATGGAAATCAACCAATATACAAGGAGTTTCTTTTTTCATTTCTTTCACTATGCTCCTTCCAACAATAAAAGGCGAATCAAGAGGAGGCAATCCTATTCTTCCCTGCAGGTTCACAACGCCCAATTTCAAACCATTTTTCTCAATAATAACATATCCCTTACCAGGAGCACCTTGAGGAAAATTTGCGGGGCGCAAAAGAAAAGGAAAACTATCAAACTCATCCAGGAACTTCTTCTTATCAAAACTGTGGTTTCCACCTGTAATTACATCTATACTATAAGAAAAAAGCTCCTGGGCAATTTTTTCTGTCATACCAGCACCATGTGCTGCGTTCTCTCCATTCAATATGATAAAGTCAGGAGAATATGTCTTTTTCAGAAAAGGAATAGCCTCTTTAATGGCTCTTCTTCCTGGTTTTCCAAATACATCACCAATAAAAATTACTCTCATCTTTCACTCCTCAAACAAAAAGTGTCGGTTTAAATATATACCGACACTTCCATATATCATAAGCAAACCTCTGTTATCCCTTTTTCTCTTCTGTTTTTATTGTTTCTTTTTTGCCTTCAGGCTCTTCTTTACCTGTTTCCTTTTCAACAGTCTCAGTCTCTCCAACAGCTGCTACTGGTGTTACCTCTTCTTCTTTAACTGGATGGCCAACCTGCACTACAACTGTTTCTAAAGGAGTGATTACTTTTACTTTATCAGAAAGGGCAAGGTCTTTTACATACACTACATCGTTTATATCCATCGGCGTTACATCAACTTCAATCTTTTCAGGAATATCCATCGGCGTAGCTTCTATCTCAAGTTCATATAGCATATGCTCAAGCAAACCACCTGTTTTTTCTCCCTTTGCTTCCCCTGTTGTAACAATAGGTATCTTTGTAAGAACAGGTTTATCCAGCTCAACTTCCTGAAAATCAATATGTAAAATATCATCTTTTATTGGATTCTTCTGCAGCTCTTTAATAATTGTAGAATGAAGATTACCCTCGACATTAAGATCAATAATGACATTTGTACCTTCATGTTTTAAAATACCCATAAAATCCTTTCTATCGATTAAAATAGGCAGAGGTATCATATTCTTCCCATAAGCAACGGCAGGAATGAAGCCTTCTTGACGGAACTTATTTAATGCGCCTTTTGTGGAAATTTCCCTTTTTTTTGCTTTAAGTTCTATTTTTCTCATATATGCATCTCCCTTTCAGATTTTTCAGAAATTTATTGTATCACTTTTCCAAATTTTTTTCAAATAGTGCACTGATTGACTCATGCAGAGATATTCTCTTAATAGCTTCTCCTATAAGTGGTGCTACACTCAGTACTTTTATTTTTTCAGGTAGTTCATTCCGCTCATTTACGGGAACTGTATCTGTAACAATAATCTCTTTAATAGGCGATGCTTTAAATTTCTTCAGACTGTCTCTTGCAAATATGCCGTGCGTTACACATACATAAACACTCTTTGCTCCTCTTTTTAAGACTTCATTTGTAGCACTTATAATTGTGTTTCCTGTATGTATTGCATCATCAACAAAGATGACATTTTTATTCTTTACTTCTCCTATGAGTTTATTTGTCTCTACTTCCTCTGGACTAAGCCTTCTTTTCACAAATATTGCTTGAGTAGAGTGGGGTATGTTTTTAGCAAATTCAGTAGCTCTTGCAACACCACCTACATCGGGAGAAACAACTACTGGATTTTCAAGATTTTTCTTACGCATATAATCAGACAGGATCAGTACAGCTGTAAGGTTGTCCATAGGAATATCGAAAAATCCTTGGATCTGTCCTGCATGTAAATCAACAGATATCACTCTATCTGCTCCTGCAACTGTAATGAGATTTGCTACAAGCTTTGCAGAGATAGGTTCCCTCGATTTTGTTTTCCTATCTTGTCTTGCATAGCCAAAAAATGGAATTACTGCACCGACTGTATGAGCTGATGCTCTTTTCAAAGCATCGATTATGATGAGGAGTTCCATAAGATTATCCGCTGGAGAAAATGTAGATTGTATAACGAATACGTCTCTTCCCCTTACATTTTCACGACTTCTTGCATAAATCTCACCGTCAGGAAAACGGTTCACAATCATTTTACCAAGAGGCAATCCAAGATAATCGGCAATTTTCTCTGCAAGAGGTCTGTTTGCATTACCCGTAAAGATCTTAATTTCTTTGTCCCTCAAATCGACCATTGCTTTTTTTCCTCCTTTTCACCCATTTTTCTTTATTTACCTGTCTTGCTCTGCCAATGGCAAGCGCAAATTCAGGCACATTATTAGTAATGACAGAACCTGCTGCAGTATAAGCTCCTTTTTTAATCTTCACGGGCGCTACAAGTGTATTGTGAGAACCAATAAATACATTATCTTCTATGAACGTAGGATTCTTTTTCTTTCCCTGCAGCCCACTGTAATTGCAGGTAATTGTGCCTGCGCCGATATTTACGTTTTTCCCGATTGTCGCATCGCCGATATAGCTCAGATGAGGTACTTTTGTATTCTCGCCAAAATGGGATTTCTTTACCTCCACAAACGTCCCTATCTTTACATTTTTGCTTATTCTATTGCCAGGGCGGATGTAAGAGAACGGGCCTACTGTACAGTTTCCTTCTATTTCAGATTGCATTACCACGCTGAATTGTACAGATGTATTGTCTCCAACGAGAGCATCTACAATTTGTGTATTTGGCCCAATCGTACAACCCTTTCCAATTTTTGTCTTTCCTTGTATCAATACATTAGGAAAAATCACCGTATCATTTCCAATGATTACATCATAGTCAATACTTACAGTGTTGGGATTCAGGATCGTTACACCAGACAACATCAGTTTATCAAGAATTTTCTGCTGGATAGTTCTTGTAGCAATAGAAAGCTCTCTTCTATTATTCACACCATATACTGGAAGGTTTCTCCTGAGCCTTCTTACGTTGATTTTTACCCCTTCTTTTTTAAGCACGGCAAGTGCATCGGTCAGGTAATATTCTTTCTGTGCATTATTTGGTGTAATTTTTTGGAGAGAGTGAACAAGATACTTTTTCTTTAAAATGTATATACCTGTATTAATTTCTTTTATCTTCTTTTCTTCTTCTGTTGCATCCTTTTCTTCGATAATCCTAATAAATTCATCTTTATTTCTTACAATGCGTCCAAGTCCCTGGGGATTATCTGTCACGGCAGTAAGTAATGCTACATCACTATCTTTTTCTCTGCAAAAAGATAAGAATGATCTGAGATCCGAAGATTCTATTAAAGGATTGTCACCAGTCAGGATAAGTATATAAGTATTATCTGATGCATCTTTAATTGCATTGAATGCACTTTTTGCTGCATCGCCTGTACCCAAAGGGATATTTTGATAAGCGATTGTTACATCTTTAAAAATACTCTTATCTATTCTATTTGAAATGATAACAACGACTTCATCTGTTACATTTTTTGCTACATCTACTGTGTACTGAACCATAGGCCTACCACAAATAGAGTGCATCACTTTTGGAATGGAAGAATGCATCCTTTTTCCGATACCTGCAGCCAAGATAATACTTATGTTTTTCATTTAAAGCTCCCATTCTTTGGAAGATACAGAAAAATTATTTTTTTATAGAGTTTCTTTAAGTTCAAATTAAATTCTGGAAGCTTTGCCCCTATTTTATTGCTTGTTGTTGAATTTCTCTCAGCCAACGGCATCTTTTGTACCTTCTTTAATTAGCCTCATAACACTAACTATTATACTTAAATGCAATTATTTTGTCAACAGTAAGAGATATTGGTAATTCCAGAACGCAGTACATCATATTGTTAGTAGGTAGAGACTGATGATTTTATGCGATTTCTTTAAGTTTTAAAAGTCTTTTTTCTCTGTCTCTTACAAATCGCTCAATTCCATTAAATACATTTTTTTCATCAAGATGTGCCTCCTCAATTATTTCATCAAGCCTGCCGCCTGTTCTCCATCGGTTATCCCAATCAGAAGAAAGCGAATATTCTTTTACAATGGGGTTTGCGATCCAGGGATGCATCAACTTTATTGATTCATTTGTAATAACCATTGCATCGTTGAATTGTTTCCACGGTAGTACTTTGTCCTTGTATTCCCTACTTTCCCTTCTGAATAATTCATAGCTTGGTGCAGCGACGATACGTACATTAAGACCTGCTTTTTTCAGTTTATCTATTATATTGACGAGGCTGAGAGTAGAGCTTGTACCTTGGACAATTACTGTACCCATCTTTTCCTTATCTTCTTCAAAGTCCTTCAAAATATATGCACCGTGTGCTGCTTCAAAGTGTGAAGCAAGCCCCTTTGCTTTTCTGTCCGGTATGGTAATCTTGGGGCGGGTTAGTACCAGTGCGATAATTGGGACATCTAACTGCAAAGCTTTTCCCAGAAGTACAGGTACTTCATTGTACTCCCATGGGATAAGGTCGATGATCTGTCCTTCAGGAAAGAGGTCTCTCACTCCGGGTGCAAAAATGCCAAAGTGCGTTCTTGAATCGTCTGCTGTTTCAGGTCCTGAATGGCCTTCTACCCATATTACCTTGCCTACCTTAAGAGGACAGTCCTGTGCTAACTGTGAGAAGAGTCTCATCATACCGTACTTAAGATATGAAAAGGACCCGTATGTTGAACAGGTTGAATAGAATCCCATAAATTCTTTATAAGGATTCTTTGCAAAGTTCACTGTTTCTATACCTGCTGATATACCGGAGTTAACAAACTCAGTGATTTCCTGAGGCAGAAGTACTCCATCAGGATTTTTACTTTTGTCGTACCATCCGTAACCTGGAAAATCTCCAAACGGCTTTGCAAATCCTGATATCTTTGTGGAATCAGCAAGATCAGCTGACATTGCTATAAACAGGGGCCTGTTGTATTTCTTTGCACAGTATGCGTTTACCCAACTGCCCCATCTACTGAATGCACTTCTGTTAGCTTCTTTTGTGTGAGGTGCAGCAAACAATTCCTTAGGATAATTTTTATAATCAGTGAGAACAGGATCATAAATAGGGTTTTCTTCTTTGTCTGATAATTTGAGTGTTAATGTTGTTTCAGGTACCGACTCACCGATCTCTACAAGCTTGTTAGCGAGATAATCAACGAGTTCCTCGTCGTTCAGTACAACACTTATTGCTACATCTATATTTGCTTTAAACTGTTTGTAAATTTCTGCTTCGGTTTTTGGTGCACCTTCACCAAATCCTACGAAATTAACACCGTATTTGTTCTGAAAAGGCTCTTTTGTCTCCCAGAATATCTCCGAATTCATCTTATGCGGTGATCCATGAGATTTGTTGTCATATTTCAGATATCCTCTCCCTTTTCTTGTTTTGAACCACCCTACATTAGGTACATTCTTCTGTACCTTTTCTGGATCAAAGAGATTATTTATTACCTGGGTAACTTCTTTGTAATCAGAGCCTTTTTCCGTGCCCAGAGTACGCCATCCGTGGGAACCGAACCATTCTATTGGCCCTCCAAAAACTGTTTCTTTCAGAGGATGATCGTCAATTCCAAAGTTGTTCCAATCAATGAGAAAGAAAAGATTGTCCAGTCCTAATGCCCATGCTGAATTTGCTGTTTCATGCGTACCCCCAGGGGTTAGCGCTGCATCGCCCTCCAGGGCGATGACTTTCACATCGCTACAGCCTGCACGTTTTAGTGCGATGGCTTCTCCTACTGCAGCGGTAGGACCGTGTCCGGAAGGGCCTGTATTGAACTTTAAAAAAAGTGTCTTGCCACTGTACTCAGCATGTCCCGATAGGCCGCCACGTCGCCTAAAACCTAAAAGGTCTTCAGGAAGTAGCGCAATATTTCTCCTCAGTTTAAACCTTTCATTATTTGTCTCTTCGTACTTCTTTTGAAGAGCTGCATTGAACACTGCAAGTGTTGCATAAACTAAAGGTATTGTATGTCCTGCCGAGAGTATAAATCTATCAGAAAAACGTTTTTCAGGATTTCTTATATCCCATTTCATTGCACCAGAAAGCAGGAGAGATATAAGTATATGTCTCTTTGAGCGAGAACCTCCCGGGTGTCCGCTCTGCCTGTAGTTAATCATAATATCAATCAGCTGATCCACTGTATCACCAACTTTATCCCAGTGTTGGATTTCTTTTTCATCAATGTTTTTCATAGCATCTCCTTTCATTCAAATATTTTTCTATATTCTTCTACTGTATCGTTCTCAAACTTTTTCATACCTTCCCCTGTTTTATAGTGACAAACCATCTCTTTCAGCACGTGAAATGGAATTGTTGCAACATCTACACCTATTTCTGCAAGTTCTCTTACTTGGGTTGCATTTCTTATGCTTGCTGCAAGTACTTCTGTTTTGAAATGATAATTTTTAAAAATATCTACAATGCTTTTAACGAGATGGACACCACTTACGATACCCTTGTCCTGCAAGATATTGTCACCAACAACAAGCCCATCCTCTGGATAATAATCACTCTTTGCAAAGGAAATATTATTTTGAGAACGAAGATAATCATCAATCCTTCCTGCAAATGGGCTTACATAACGTGCTCCTGCTTTTGCGGCAAGCAGTGCCTGTGTAGAACTCATAATGAGTGTACAATTTACAGGAATTCCCTGTAAAGAAAGTTTCTTTATCGTTTTTAGTCCGTCGAACTGGCGTGTACCATTCTCCGAAGTTTCAGGATTTATTGGAATTTTTATTACCACATTTTCTGCGACACTGTTGAATTTCTCAAATAGTAATTTTCCTTCCCTGTACATTGCATCTTCTGTATTACTAATCACTTCCAGACTTACCGGATGACCTTCTCCTGCCGCAGCAAGAAGATCCTTAATGTAATCCTCCATAGAAATGTTTTTTCCTTTTTCTTTATAATACTCGATTGCCTTTTTAATGAGAGATGGATTCGTGGTGATGCCATCCACGATACCCCAAGAGAATGCTTCCTTTATTTCATTAATATTTGCTGTGTCAATAAAAACTTTCATTACAGCACCCCTTAAAATTCATCATCATTTTCTTCCGTATAATATTTCTTTGGAAGAGCAATGAGAATCAAGCCGAGACCCATAAGGTTTAAAAATAAACCCATAAAGAACCAGCCAAATGCATTTCTCCCTTTCCTGGATGCAACAATTGCAGTGGCAATTGCGATAATGATATCTGTAACTATGATACCTCCCCATAATCCTACTGCTATACCAGTCATTAAGCCAGTAAGTGGCGGTTTTTGAAAAGGATTATATCCATTCATTTTACACCTCCCTTATTTTTAAAATTTTACCAATAGACTATAAATGCATAATATCATCCTCTTTATTTTATACGAAAAACGTATTTTTTAAAAATTGCATTCTTCACTTAGTAAAGTCTACCATATTTTTCTAGTTTATTGAAAAAGC
>CAYONU010000008.1:0-25626 GCA_964405445.1 uncultured Caldisericales bacterium
GACCTCGTCCTTATCAGGGACGCGCTCTAACCAACTGAGCTAGAAGCCCACTTACATAAACATTGTAAGAAAAGTTTGTTTTTTGTCAAGAGCAAGTAAAAGATTAACGTTTTTGCAGGACAGGACAAACGAAGTAATCTGTTATTCCGCAGCCTTTACATTTGCCGTTTCTACAATCCTCTGTTGTTTCACCTCTCATTGCCTTTGCATATTCCCTTTTCAGAAAATCCTTTGAAACACCACAGGATATATGATCCCAGGGCAATGTTTTATCAAAAGGAATTGAAGAAGCATAGGGTTTGGGATCTACATTACAGAGCTTAAATGCATTCTTCCATATAGAAAAATTAAAACCTTCCTGCCATCCGTCCATCTTTGCTCCGTTTTTCCACGCAGTTTCAATAACTTTAGATAAGTCTTTATCCCCTCTTTCAAGAATTGTTTCAACGTAATTCATCTCAAAGTTTGTAAAATTTATTTTGAACTGCTTACCTTTAAGCCCTTCTTTTATCATCTTTAACTTTCTTTGCAAATTATCAAGCGAGTCAAATTTCTCCCATTGAAAAACTGTATTTGGCTGCGGCATAAAAGGATTAACACTAAGATGAATAGAAATAGGCCTTTTTGCAGTCCTGTATTTTTTAGCAAATGAGTAGATTCTTCTCACGAGGTCCGGAATTGCAAGAACGTCCTGATCGGTTTCTGTCGGAAGGCCTATGATAAAATAGAATTTTATCGTATGAAATCCGAGTGACGCCACAGTTTTAATCGTATTGAATATATCTTCTTCATCGATCGTTTTGTTAATAACATTTCTTAATCTTTCAGTAGCTGCTTCTATAGCAAATGTAATTGAATGTACCCTCTGGCTAATAATCATCCTGCCCAGAGATGCAGGAAACTTATCAATACGTAAAGAGGGTACGGAAATAGAGATATGATATTTTTTTATGAGTTCCTTGGATAGATCTATTAATTCATTGAGGTGAGAATAATCGCTACTGCTCAAGGAAAGCAGGGTCAATTCTTCATAACCTGTATTTTTTAAGATCTCCTCTGCTTCATACTTGATACGTTCAATGCTCTTTTCCCTTACAGGTCTATATACAACACCTGCCTGGCAGAACCTGCATCCTCTTGTGCAACCCCTAAAAACTTCAATATTTGCTTTATCCATTACTACTTTACCGAATGGTACAATAGGTTTCAATGGTACATATGAAGTATTCAAATCCGGGACAATGTCCTTTATAATTTTACGATTTTTATTGTAAATAGAAGGTACATAAATGCTATTTATCTGTGAAACCGCATCCAGAAAATCGCTTTTGTTTTTTCTGTCCCATTCCTTGAATATCTTAATAACTTTAGGTATCTGATACTCACCTTCGCCAATTGAGAAAAAATCAATAAACGAAGAGATAGGCTCGGGATTGTACACTGAAGTTCCACCTGCAAACACTATGGGATAAATTCTATTCTTTGTATGTATATCTATATGTGATAAATCCAGAATGTTCAGTATGTTTGTGTAATCAAGACTCGTCTGAATGCTGATCATTACAATGTCAAAATCCTTTACGGGCATATGCGACTCAAGCGTAAAGAGAGGAATATTATTTTCTCGTAAGTGTGCTTCAAGGTCCGGCAAAGGGGCAAATACCCTTTCGGCAACAACATCTGGTATATCATTCATCAAATGATACAGAATCTTAAATCCAAGAGAGCACATTCCTATTTGATATAAATCAGGATATACAAATGCAACTTTTATTTTTCCTTTATGCGATTTATGTATACTGTTTAATTCATTCCCAAAATACGAATAAGGTTTTTCGAACTTCAGTAAATATCTATCCTTCATAACGCAATATTAATCTCCTCTCTGTAAATGTATATGTTTAGTACTAATCCTATGGCAATGAAATTGGTAAGCATAGAACTCCCTCCATAACTTACAAACGGTAGAGGGATGCCAGTGACCGGCATAATACCAATGCACATTCCTATATTGATAAAAATCTGTGTGATAAACATTGTAAATACACCTATAACGATGTATTTGCCGAATAGATCTTTAACGGACCTATACACCTTTATTATGAAGAAAGAGAGCATAAGATAAAGGAAAAGTAGTGTTAAGCTCCCGATGAAGCCTCCCATTTCTCCGATGGCAGAAAAGATGAAATCTGCATACTGTACCGGAACAAAATGGAGTGTAGTCTGTGTACTGCCAAACCATTTTCCCGTTACTCTCCCTGCCCCTACTGCAATGAGAGATTGGATAACATTGTATCCACTACCCAGAGGGTCTCTCTGCGGGTTTAGAAATGCAAGGATCCTTAACCTCTGGTAAGGTTTTAACAGCTTAAGAGCAAGAGGAATGGACACGAGCGACGCTGTAACAATTGAAAAAAAGTATTTCAAGTCAAGTGAAAAAAGGACGAGAAAGAGATAAATAATAAAAATGATAATTGTCGTCCCTAAGTCAGGCTGCTTGAATATAAGTAATGCAGGAAATACAATTCCTGTAAGAGAAAAAATGAATTTTTTTGTTTCGCTATAATCCAGAGAAAAAATGTATGAAATAAATAAAATAAGAATAATTTTTTCAAATTCAGAGGGCTGAACTGAAAAGACTTTCAGCGAGATCCACCGTTGTGCGCCATAAGCGCCTTTTCCAATAACTAACAGAGCAATTAATGCTACTATGCCTGCAAAATACAAAACCCATACAAAATATTTTAAACTTCTAAAATCAAAAAAGAGCATTGCATATACAACAAGGAATCCTATTATAATGTAAAAAGTTTGTCTTTCTAATAATGAAGTATTAACCTTTGTAGCGTACAGAGTAAAGAGAGAAATAAATGACAGAGCAAGTAGTACTGCAAGCAATGTCAGAGGTATCTTTTTCATATATTTTTCTTTTTTATCCCTTTTACTGGAATAACTACTTCTAAAACAGTCCTTTTATTTTTTCTCTCTATGGATAATTTAATGTGATCTCTATTTATATTTAGATATTTGTTGATTACATCTAACATCTCTTCTTTCATTGCTGTGAGAAGAGAAGGTGAAAGAAGTGTCCTGTCCTGTATTATAATGAATTTCAGTCGCTCCTTGGCAATGGTTTTGCTACTCCTTAGCCTAAAAAATCGCATTATTTTCTCTTTCATTGCCTTTTGCCAAACAAACCCCAAAAACTTCTTCTTTTTATAAAATCTAAAAAAGGCACATCGTCGCCTTCTATCCTTTTAGCTGTATTTTTAAATGCCTTTGCAGTAAAGGTATTTCTGTGCAGAACAAGAATCTCTCCTCTGTTTGCAAAGTCAATTACCTCGTTGTCGTCAGGTATGATTCCAATTAAGTCTATGCCTAATACATCCGAAATGCTCTTCACGTCAAGCATTTTTTTCTTCCTTACAAGCTCAGGATTATACCGGTTTATTATAAGTGAAGTAGCTTCTACATCTCTGTTTTCTAAAAGCCCTATTACTCTATCTGCATCTCTTATGGAAGAGACATCCGGTGTCACTACAACTAATGCTTCATCTGCCGATGCAACGGCAGAGTCAAAGCCATGCTCAATACCAGCAGGTGAATCAACCAGTATGTAATCAAAGCTTTCTTTTATTGTCCTTGTTATTTCCGTAATCTTTTTGATATCTATGTCTTCCTTCGTATGCATCTGAGAAGCGGGTAGAAGAAACAAAGAATTTGTAAGATGCCTATCTTTTATCAATGCTTGCCCTATCTTGCACCTTCCTTCTGCAATGTCCATTATATTGTAAACAATCTTATTTTCTAATCCCATCACGACATCTAAATTTCTCAATCCAATATCCATATCTACCACTACTACTCTCTTGTTGAGTCTTGCAAGAGAGGCACCAATGTTTGCAGTAATCGTTGTCTTGCCAACACCGCCCTTTCCAGATGTCACAACTATTGAACGTCCCATTTTATTTTTTCCTCAGTGATCTTTTCTCTCCAAGCATCTTTATTTTAATTTTTCCCTCAATAACTTTAGCAATCCTCGGCTTTCTATACGTTTTTCCGTTCTTCTTTCCGCTGTAGGGTATGCCACTAATTGTCATACGAAGTGGCTGAAATCCCAAAGATACAACGCAATTCCGAGCATCTACAATACCTCTTATAATACCGAATACGTATACACTTTTGGCATCTCTTATTTCAGCTCCTTCGTTCACATCACCAAGTACTACAACATCACCCTGAAAATTGATACACTGCCCTGAGCGCAACGTATGAGGCACAGTAACAGTTTTTTCTTCGATAGTATTTACTTCTATTTTTTCTTTTGAAACAAATTTGCTGCTTTTACTTAGTTTGAACTGCAGCCCATACTCTGCAAATAAGTCTCTTAACAATTTTTCCTCACTTTCACCGAATACTACTCCATTAGGATCAACAACAACTGTGCCACCGGAAAAAAATGTTTTCTTCTCCTCTAAAATCCTTTTAAGAAATGCTAAAATTTCGTGAAAATACACATCCGGATTGAAAATTACCGTGATACCTTCCCCTGTTCCTCTAAACAAAGCTGGTTTATCCATTTTATCCTCCTATGCTAAAAAATTTTTTGAATGCATCAGACATCAAAGGTGCAAGCGAATGGCTTGATGGAAAGTCAGAATGCTCAAAGCATAGTAGACCCAATACCTTAGGTTTATCGCGAGGTGCAAATGCAACGAGCCAGTGATCTACTTCATTCTTCCCTACCTCTGCTGTGCCGGTCTTAGCACAGGCGCTGCCTCCATATGCTTTTATTATTCCTCCATACATTTTATCCACTGCCTTCTCCAACCCATCTTTTACTGTCTTTACATTCTCCTTATTCATATCTATTTTCAATCTTATCTGCTTCTTGAATTCCTTAACAACTTTTCCTTCCGGAGATACTGCTTTTAATAAAATATGCGGTTCGTATTCAACACCATCATCGGCAATACCTGCATACATTATAGCCATTTGTAAAGGCGTGACAAGTAGGTACCCTTGGCCTATGGAAAGATTTGCCGTATCTCCAGGATACCAATCCTGTCCGACATTTTCCTTTTTCCATTGAGGTGTTGGTATGAGGCCAGAATTCTCAACAGGGAGATCTATTCCTGTTTTTTTCCCTAACCCTAAAAGTTTAGCATATTTTACAATTTCTTTTACTCCTGTTTTAACGCCAATTGTATAGAAAAACACATCGCAGGAATTTGCGAGTGCCTGCACAGGATTTTGATATCCGAATGACGACGGATAGATCCAGTCTCTGAATCTTCTTCCTCCTATAACGATGGAGTTTCTGCAGTAAATAACGGTTTTAGAAGTAACGGTGCCTTTATTTAATGCCGCAAGAAGCGTAACAGGCTTAAATGTTGAGCCAGACGGGTATTGTCCCTGTACAGCCCTATTGATGAATGCATTCTCGCTGTAAAGTTTATTAAGTTCCTTTTGAGTGATACCTTTAACAAATAAATTCGGGTCAAATGCAGGATGTGAAACCATAGCAAGAATTTCCCCGTTGTTTGGGTCCAGGGCAATAGCAACCCCTTTTCTGTTTCCTACAAGTTTTTCTAATTCCTTCTGCAGCCTTATATCAATGGTGAGATAAATATTATCTCCGGGCTCAGCAGGCAAACTATACAGAACTTTTCTAACCCTTCCCGATGCATCTACTTGTACCTCTGTTTTACCGTTTTTCCCTCTGAGAAGTTTTTCATATTCTGCTTCTATTCCTTGCTTTCCTATTATATCCGAAGGTTGATAAAAACTATCCCTCTGTATATCCTCTTTTGTAACAGATCCTACAAATCCTAAGACTTCGGAGGCGATACTCTTAAAAGGATAGTACCTATAACTTGTAAGGCTTACAGAGACGCCGGGGAGCTCAAGCAAGTGTTCCTCTATACGTATCACTTCTTTTTTTGTTAAATTTCTCTTTATGCTTATATGTGTGTACGATGGCAATTCTGCTTGCTTGATAGTATCCTCAATTTTTTCTTCCGGAACATCTATTACCGACGAAAGAAAAGCGAACTCTTTTTTCTTATTCTTTATGTCTTCAGGCACAACTTCAAGGTTATAAGAAGGCAGATTCTCTGCAAGTACTACGCCGTTCCTATCCAGAATTTTCCCACGGACAGGTTGCAGAGTTTCTATTCGTATGCTGTTGTATTCCGACTGCTTAAAGTAATACATACCATTCGAAACTTGTAGGTAGAACAATCGTAGAATTAAAGTGCTGATAAGGATAATAACAATTGCATAAAGCAGTCGTGTTTTTGTTTCTTCATTAAGTTTTCTCATCATTTATCCTTTTATTAATATAATCTAGTAAAGGATAAATTGCAAGAGCAGCGACTTCTGTAAATAAAAGGGAATAGAGTATTCCTTTAACGTTCCTATTCATTAATAAATACGGGATAAAGCAAATTGGGATAAGCAGAAACTGTAAAAACAACTTTTTAATATTATAAAATGAGTGTAAGAGATAAGCAAAAAGTGCTATAAGGAAAAATGCGAGTGTATACGGTCCGATATAAGTACTAAAAACTGTATCAAAAAAAATGCCAAAAATAACTGAAAAGTAAAAAATGTACGGTACATCAAGAAGAGAAATAATGTAAGAGATATATATAAACGAAAAAGATACTTTCAAAAGAGGTGAAAATATAATATCAGCTAAAATGAATAAAAAAGCAAAGACAAGAAATAGTATGATTTTTTTACTCATTTCTTGTATATAATCATTACTTCAGAAAGCGTATCGAAATTGACAAAAGGTTTTACCGTTGCTTCGGTTGTAATACTATTTTTCTTTTTAACAGCAGTAACTCTGCCTATAATGATGTTCTCAGGATAGATATCGCTGATGCCAGTTGTTGCAATAAGATCATTATTTTTTATTTGAGGAACAGAGATCTTGCTTATTATGGAAAGATTTTTTCCGTTGCCTTTCGCAACACCAATCTCATTTGTCTCCATATCTTTTACACCTACATTAAAATGAGGGTCTGTAGAAATAAGTACTTTGGAAAAATGAGTAGATGTGTCAATTACAGTGCCCACAAGATTTATCTCTTTTCCATCGTAAGTACAGATAACTGGCATCATCCTTTTAATACCGTCCTCTTTCCCCCTATTTACAATTAATAAATTAAAGTCCCCTTCATTACTGCTTATTACTTTGCCTACTACAAATTTAAAAGTATATTTTCTTTTAATGTCCAGGATGTTATGAAGTCTTTCATTTTCTTCATATATTCCTTGGATCAATTTGATTCTCTCGTTCAGTATATTTACTTTTTCTTTTAATTTGGTATTTTCGTTCTCAAGCTCTGCCTTGTTTTTCATTATTCCAAATAAAGAATCAACGCTGACACCTTTTCTATGTATATAGGTTGTGATGCCTGTTACAGGCTTTATGAATATAAAATCTGCGATGTTAAACAGTGTGATACCCTTTCCTGCAAGCCCTGCAGCAAGCACGATAATGATAATAAGGAAGAGTACTATTAATACCCTGAAATTTTTGTTTTCTTTCAATGTCAGAAAATTGTATCACGAAAAAACCTGTTATTTTCCAGTACTTTTCCTGCACCAAGGGCAACGGCAGAAAGCGGATCCTCAGCTATAGTAACGAGCATTCCTGTCCTCTGCGAGATAAATTTATCAAGGTTCCTGAGAAGGGCACCGCCTCCTGACAGCATAATACCTCTGTCCATTATATCTGCAGCAAGCTCAGGCGGAGTAACTTCAAGCGTTGATTTAATTGTATCTAAAATCTCCTCTACTACTTGCTGTATTGCTTTTCTCGTTTCGTCTGACGTAATTTGCACGGATTTTGGCAGTCCATTGACAAGGTCCCTTCCCCTAACTTCCATCTTTTCTACTTTTTCGACGGGGTATGCATTTCCAATTTGGATTTTTATCTGCTCTGCACTTGTCTCTCCGACAAGTAAACTATATTTCCTTCTTAAATATGTAATGATTGCTTCATTTACTTCGTCACCTGCTACACGAATGGATTTGGATACTACTATTCCTTTTAGTGAAATCACAGCTGCTTCTGCTGTGCCGCCCCCTATATCTACAATCATTGAGCCTCTTGCTTCTGATATAGGCAGGCCTGCTCCGATAGCTGCAGCCATTGGTTCCTCAATAACGAATGCTCGTTTTGCTCCAGCAAGTATAGATGCTTCAATAACTGCTTTCCTTTCCACTTGAGTGATACCCGAAGGAACGCCAATAAGCACTTTAGGCCTAAAGATACCTCTTTTTCCTCCCGATCTTGTTATAAAATAGTCAAGCATCTTCTCTGCTACATCAAAATCTGCAATGACGCCATCACGCATAGGACGCACTACTCTTATTTCAAAAGGTACTCTTCCTGCCATTTTTTTAGCTTCATTGCCTACGGCAATAATTTTGTTTTTTGAGTCCAATGCAATGATAGTTGGCTCTCTTAATACAATACCTTTTCCACACATATAAACAACAGTATTTGCAGTGCCCAGATCAATAGCTAATCTTTTGTTAAATAAACCCATTTTTCACCTCTTTCATTTTTTTAATAATTTTCTTAAAAGTGTTACAGGCATACCTATTACATTGTCTAAAGGCCCTTTTATGTGTTCAATAAAACTTGAAGCAATGCCTTGAATGGCATAGCCACCTGCTTTATCTAATCCTTCGTTAGTAGCAACATATGTTTCTATCTCACTGTCCGTTAGCATTCTAAACTGTACCTCTGTTTCCACAAAATCTATTGCAAATTTTTCCTTTTTAATAACTGCAACACCTGTAATAACTCGATGCATCCTTTTAGAAAGAAGTTTGAGCATCTTCCTAAGCTCCTTCTTATTCTCGGGCTTCCCAAGGATTCTATCATCTATTGCAACGACTGTATCAGCCCCAATAACTGTTTTATCTATGTATCTCTTATACACAAAAAATGCTTTGTTGTATGCATTCACCATTGCAGTTGTCTTTGCATCACGAAAAACTTTTTCCTCTTTATAGAAAGAAGGCTCTGTGATGAAATCAAACTGCCATTTTTTAAGCATATCAATTCTTCTTGGAGAAGCGGAAGCAAGAATAAATTTCATAATATCAAAAAGAAGTAGAGAAATAGTATCACTCCGATTACAGTACCCACATTGAAATAAAAACTCATTCCGAAAGTAACATCCATTATTACAAGTTTCAGTGTAAAAGGAGTAGATCCAAATGAAACAGCTTTATCCAGAATAGGAAAAGCTTTTCCCAATCCTATTCCTAACACCGTACCTGATACAGCCCCGATAAATATATACAATATCATCATCCAGAATCTACTATGGTCCATTTTTTATCACTACTCCCATTCTATTATAAAGTATTTTAACGATTAATCCAATAATCCAACCGCTTATTCCTCCTAAAAGGAGAAGAACTGGCAAATAGTACCAGAATGCAGTATTCCTTGTAATATACAGTACAACGAAGAATTGTGCCAAATTATTTACTATGCCTCCTATGATGCTTATTCCTACGATACTGAATTGTTTCTTAAATAAGCTGTAAAAAATTACCATTGTGATTGCAGCTGTTATGCTGCCAACGATGCTTGTAAAGAAAGGTATGGGGTGCAGTGCTCCTTTAAAGAATGACGAAAGGATTGGTCTTATGGATGCAACAACAATTGCTTCGCCATTTCCAAAAAGAAGTAATGCAAGCAATGTAGCGATGTTTGCAAGCCCTAACTTTGGGCCGGGTATAGCTGCGAATACGGGTGGCTCTACAAGATTCAAAACGACACCTATCGCAATGAGCGCAGAAAGATAAATAAGCTCTTTTAGTTTAGTAGGTGACTGAGTCGATACCATTTTTTTCACCAACTATTGTAATGGATATACGGTTAGGCAGGCATACAATGCTCTCCCCGGGTTTATCAATCCATCCTTGTTTTATACAGAGTTTATCCGGACAAGTAGATTTAATTACGCGGGCCTTTTCATCTTTAATCTGCACAATTAAAAAACCTTCTTTGCTTCTTACGGTGAGCGCCATTTTTGTTGTATTGCTCAACGTTACCTTCTTTATAACTTTCCCATCGCTTCTTATGACAACCTCTTTTTTTATTATTCCACTTGAATGAGAATACACATACTGCCCTGCTACAAACAGGGCACATATCAGAAGAATTGATGTAAGGAATTTATCGCCCTTTCTCATTTTCAAGTATAAGGGATTTTTCTATACCTTTCGTGAAAAATACCTTTAGATTTTTATCAATACCTACAGCGTTAACCCCGCACTTTTTTGCGTTGTCCAGTATTTGATCTTTTCCCATTACGAAAAATGCAGTGGAAAGCGCATCACCGTAATAGCCTTTATCAGATAGTATAGTAACTGATACAATCTTGTCGGCAGGGTGTCCGCTCTGTGGGTCCAGAATATGGCAGTACCGCTTACCATTCTTTATAAAGAAGCGTTCATAATCACCGGAGGTAGAAATAAAAGCGCTGCCTTTTACTTTTAAAACGCCAATAATACCATCGCCTCTGGGATTTTTTATGCCAATACGCCAGTATCCGTCAGGAGCATTCCCATATGTTAAGATGTTTCCACCCATATTGATAATTGCTCTTTCTGCATTCATATTTTTGAGGATCGTTTTTACACAGTCCAGAGTATAACCCTTTGCAATACCGCCAAGGTCTATTGATTCTCCTTTTTTCTTCAGAAAAATTGTATTTTTATCAATTACAATATCATTATAGTTAATAAGTTTCAGTGTATCTTTAATGAGCTTTTCAGGAGGTATTCTGTAATTTTTATCCTTAAATCCCCATATTTGTGATAGAGGGCGAATGGCAGGGTCAAAGTTGCCATCAGTAAGATGTGCAACCTCTATTGCTTTTTTTACTATATCCACCGTTTCCGGGTGAACGTGAACAGCTTTTATTCCTGCATTCTTATTTATTTTGTACACATCGGAATCAGGGGAAAAATCATCCACAAGTTCATTTATTTTGTCTATTTCTTCCACTACTTTTTGTAAAATTACTTTTCTGTTGTTGCCGTAGATCTTTACATCTGCGATTGTATTCATCGTATATATCTCGCTTGTTGCAGGAGCACTTCCGGATTTATGGATAAATGCAAACGCAACAATTGTTGCTACAAATATCCAGCCAAGCAATGTAACAACGTTTTTCTTATTCAACGATGTTTAGATCCTCCCCACAAAAATCACATTTGCCATTGTGTGTGTGTTTCTCAACAATTTCAAACCCTCGTCTTTTGATTACTCTCCTTCTGCAATGTGGACAATACGTATCTTCGTACGGATGCCCCAGTATGTTTCCTGCATATACAAATTCAAGCCCTTCACTTATTCCTATATCATGTGCTTTCTCAAGTGTTGAGACAGGCGTAGGGGAAAGGTGGGAAAATTCAAGATAGGGAAAGAATCTTGTTACGTGCCACGGTGTTTTTTTACCAAGATTATCCCTTATCCATCTGGCAAGATTTCGAAGCTCTACTGGATCATCATTAATAGTAGGTACAATGTTTGTCACGACTTCAATATGAATATTCCATTTGTTTTTTGCATAAACAATAGTATCCAGTATCTTGTGCCAATCGAAAATTGGAGTAATCTTTTCATAACTTTTATTGGAAAATGCTTTTATGTCAACGCTGAAAGCATCCAGGTATGGCCCTATCAAATCCAAAGCCTGCTCTGTTATGGAACCGTTTGTAACGTATACAGTGTAGAGTCCTGCTTTCTTTGCAAGCTTGGCAGTCTTTAAAGTGTATTCAAACCATATTGTAGGCTCGTTGTAGGTCCATGCAATACCTCTGGCTCCGTATGATTTTGCAAGCTCTACTGCTTTTTCCGGAGGGATCTTCTCGCTGACGCTTGCAATTGTTTCTTCGTTGGGGTGAAAACGAGAGAGTTCATAATTTTGGCATCCTCTGCAACGGAAGTTGCAACTCCATGTGCCTAAGGATAGTACGCTTGTTCCCGGATAAAAATGAAAAAGCGGTTTTTTCTCTATAGGATCGAGCTGCACGGCAGATGCATAGGAATCAAGTATAGTATAAAGTTTACCACCTTTGTT
The DNA here is from genome assembly GCA_964405445.1 of uncultured Caldisericales bacterium. Classification (GTDB taxonomy): domain Bacteria; phylum Caldisericota; class Caldisericia; order Caldisericales; family Caldisericaceae; genus CAJXKN01. The sequence continues at coordinate 12,129 of CAYONU010000008.1, forward strand.
AATCCTTGTTTTACATATTCCTGTGCCTCCGTCAGGTATAATACAATGAAAATGGCAGACGTTACAGCGTACCTTCTTACCTGGCAGTTTTTCGTATAAAAGTGCTTCCTCCATTACTTTTTGCCTTTTAGATATTTATCAATTGAATCTGCAGCTTTCCTTCCTGCTCCCATTGCAGTGATAACAGTTGCAGCACCTGTGACGATGTCGCCTCCTGCAAATATACCTTTTACACTGGTTGCTCCATTTTCATCAGCCCATATTGTGCCGTGGCGTCCTGTTTTTAACCCTGCTGTTGTCCTTGGAATAATAGGATTGGGTGTTGTCCCAATAGCAACAATTACTTGATCTACGCCAATTGTAAACTCAGAGCCTTCTATGGGAATAGGTCTTCTTCTGCCAGATGCGTCCTTTTCCCCAAGCTGCATCTTTATGCACTCGGCAGACTGAACAAACCCTTTTTCATCGCCGACATAACGCACTGGATTGGTAAGTAAATTGAAGTCTATGCCCTCTTCTTCTGCATGTTGAATTTCTTCATTCCTTGCAGGCATCTCTTTGCGAGAGCGCCGATATATAAGATATACATGCTCTGCACCCAGTCGGAGGGCAGTTCTCGCTGAATCCATTGCGACATTTCCGCCACCAATAACAGCAACTCTCTTTGCTATCTTTATTGGTGTATCGTACTGTGGAAATTTGTATGCTTTCATCAAATTTACACGCGTGAGAAATTCATTTGCCGAGTAAATACCTGCTAAGTTTTCACCAGGTATATGCATAAAACGTGGTAATCCTGCACCAGCACCTATAAATACTGCATCAAAACCATTATTTAATAAATCCGGAATGGTCATAGTTCTACCGATCAGTACATCCGTTACAATCTTTATCCCTAATTTTTCTAATAGATCGATTTCCTCCTGGACGATTGCCTTAGGCAAACGGAATTCGGGTATGCCGTACACAAGTACACCGCCGGTTTTATGAAAACCTTCAAATATAGTAACATTATACCCTTTCTTGATAAGATCTCCTGCACAGGCAAGGCCTGACGGTCCGGAGCCGACAATAGCAACTCTTTTGCCGTTTGGCTTTTCTTTCTTGGGTAATTTAATTTCTCCTTTTCTTCTATTATCCAGATCCCAGTCAGCTACATATCTCTCCAATCTTCCGATAGCAATAGGTTCTCCTATTTTCCCCATCAAGCAAACTGCCTGGCATTGGTCTTCTTGGGGACATACTCTGCCTGTCACTGCGGGTAGAGAATTGGATTGGTGAATAATATCAATGGCAAGCTGCATATTATCATCTCTAATTGCCTTTATGAAACCCGGGATGTTTATATGGACAGGACACCCGGCAATGCAAGGATGTGTAGGACACTGCAAACAACGGGAAGCTTCCAATATTGCTTCTTCTTTTGAATAGCCTAAAGGTACTTCATTAAAGTTGTGTTTTCTTGTCTCTGGTGCCTGCTCTCTCATAGGGGTTTGCTTTTTATTTATTTTCATAGTAGCCTACCTCCTCTTTCCACTTTTCAAAAGAGATTTTTTCTTCCTCTTTGTATGTATTCAAACGCTTCATCATTATGTCAAAATTCACAAGGTGTCCATCGAAGTCAGGACCATCTGCACAGGTAAACTTCGTTTCTCCGCCTACCACTACTCTGCATGCACCACACATACCCATACCGCATACCATTAGAGAATTTAGACTTACTATTGTTTTTATTGCTTTCTCTCTTGTTACATCACATACCACTTTCATCATTATAGCAGGGCCGACGGCAAAAACTCTATCTATCTGTTCGCCTTTATTCATTAGCTTTTTTAGTATATCGGTAACAAATCCCTTTTCACCGTAACTTCCATCATTTGTTGCAATAAAGACTCTGTCAGAAATACTCCTTATTCTATCTTCCCAGAAGACATAATCCTTTGAACGATACCCTACAATAGATGTTACTTCATTCCCATTTTGCTTTAACTTTCTTGCAAGTGGGTAAACCGGCGCAACGCCTACACCTCCACCGATACAAATGACTTTGCCAAAGTGCTGAACTTCCGAAGGATTTCCTAAAGGACCTAACACGTCGGCTATTGTATTCCCTACATCTTTTGTAGCAAGTAGATGCGTTGTTTTACCTACTTTTTGGAATACAATGGTAATTGTTCCTTTGGCTCTATCGAAATCTGCAATAGTCAAGGGGATCCTTTCTCCATTCTCGTCAACTCTCAGAACGACAAACTGTCCTGGCTCTGCTTTTTTTGCTATAAGAGGTGCATCCAGCTGCATAAGCTGTATTTTCGGTACCAGTTTCTGCTTCTCTAAAATCTTGAACATATCGCCTCCTTAAATAAAATTTTTACTTTTAGGAAAAGCCATCCTAAAATTGTTAGCAATTTTAATTTGCAACTCGTCTAATTCTATACTTCTCAATTCAGCAAATGTATTATATACATATTCTACAAAAATAGGAAGATTTTTCTTCCCTCTCATAGGAACAGGTGCAAGGTACGGAGCATCCGTTTCAAGAAGTACTCTGTCAATTGGTATTATCCTTGCTACATCTCTTAGATTTTCTCTTTTTTTGAATGTAAGCATACCTGAAAAAGAAATATACATACCCAGGTTTATTATTTCCTCCGCTTCTTTCTTCCCATAGTCAAACGAGTGAAATACACCGTTAAAATAATTAATATTTTTGATAATTGCGATGGTATCTTTGAATGCATTTCTTGAATGTATCATAAACGGCATATCTAAAGATTTTGCAAGAAGAAGCTGCTTTTCAAATGCTTTTTTCTGAGATGCAAATGCTGTAATACTTCTAAAATAGTCCAGACCTATTTCGCCTATTCCAACAACCCTCTTATTGGCGGCAAGAGCCCCAAGCTTCTCTATAGAGGTATCATCAAATTCATTTATTTCATAGGGATGCACGCCAACGCTACAGAGCAGAGAATATTTGTCAGAAAGAATTACGACTTCCTCTGCGGTTTTCATATTGTATGCTATATTATTCACTGCAAGGAGATTTTCTTTGCTATTTTTAACAACTTTATCTAATTCATCACCATATTCTTCTTTTAGCAGATGGGCATGTGCATCAATAAACATCAACTTATTTTTGTACCTTCTTTTACATCTCTATCAAGGGCAAGCAGTGCAAATTCGTTTTCATTAGTCGCTGCAAGTAGCATTCCTTGGGATGTAATGCCCATAAGCTTCCTGGGCTCTAAATTCTTTATCACAATGATTTTTTTGCCTATAAGTTCCTCTGGCGTGTAGTGTAAAGCAATACCTCCCACAATTGTTCGTTCTTCATTGCCCAGAGATATACGTAATTTAATGAGCTTCCGTGACTTCGGCACTTTTTCAGCTGCAACAATCCGTGCAACTCTTATGTCAAGCTTTGCAAAATCTTCATAAGAAACGAGGCTTTCTTTTTCTTGAACAGTCACTTTTTCAATTTTTAATCGTGGGAAGAGCGGAGGCATCTTCTCTAATTTAATATGAGGCTTAAGTATGCCCCATTTCAATTTTTCCGAAACAGGAGAATCATCCTGCAGTGCCTTTGATATTTTCTCTGCGGTAAAAGGCATAAATGGGGAAAGCAGAACAGTTGTATGCCTTATACATTCAAGCAGTGTGTAAAGTACAGAAGAAAGTTCATCTCGGTGATCTTCCAGCTGCCACGGAGCTTTCACCTGGATATAGTTATTTGATGCATTTACAATCTCCCATACAGTGTCAATAGCTTTTGAGAAATTATATCTATCCATCTCTTCTTTGTATATCTCTTCTTTATCTTTAATAAATTTTATAATTTTCTCATCTTTTGCTGTCCCTTCCGGCACAATGCCGTCTCTGTACTTGTACAGCATTGCAATAGTTCTGTTTATGAGATTGCCGAAATCATTTGCAAGGTCAGAATTGTATCTTCTGTAAAATGTATCCATTGTAAAATTCCCATCCAAGCCAAAAGGTACTTCTCTTGAGAGGTAATAACGAATCGTATCCACTGCAACTTCTCTGCCGATGTTTGCTTTCTTTGCAAATTCCTCTGCAAACTCTGCAGGATCAACTACATTGCCTTTTGATTTGGACATCTTCTCCCCTTCTAAGTTCCAGAAGCCGTGGGCAAATATTTCCTTTGGAATAGGCAAACCATAACTCATAAGCATAGCTGGCCATATGATACCGTGAAAACGTGTTATATCTTTTCCGATAAGGTGCAGGTCAGCTGGCCAATAATGATTAAACTTTTCCTTATCAGCGAGGAAGCCGGCAGAAGTAAGATAATTTAGTAGTGCATCGAACCAGACATATACGGTATGATCTGTGTCGAATGGGACAGGGACACCAAACTTGAAAGATTTTCTTGAAACGGATACATCCTGAAGCCCTGATTTTATTACATTTAACACCTCGTTGTAACGTGACTTTGGACGAATAAAATTTTTGTGCTCCTCATAATAGTTAAGTAATGGTTTTTCGTATCTGCTTAGCCTAAAAAAATAATTTGTTTCCTTTACTCTCTGCACATCACCACCGCATATGGGGCATTTGCCATCCTTCAAATCTGAATCTTTCAAAAATGTAGCATCTCTTACACAATACCAGCCTTCATATTGCCCAAGGTAAATATCTCCTTTGTCGTAGAGTTTTTGAAAGAAATTCCTCACTACCTCCATATGATCCTTATCGCTTGTTCTGATAAATCGTGTGTATGAAATGCCAAATGTGTCAAATAAATTTCTCCATGCTGCACTTGCTTTATCTATAAAGAGTCGGGGGTCAGTATGTGCTTTTTCAGCACGTTCCGCAATTTTTTGTGCATGTTCATCCGTGCCAGTGGAGAAAAATACATCCATTCCTTGTAACCTCCTGAATCGCGCAATAATATCCGCAGCAATAGCTTCTGATACAGACCCAATATGTGGCTTGTCATTTACATAGTAAATGGCAGTCGTAATATAGAACTTATCCATATAAATCCTCCTAATGGTTAACTTTGTTTAAGGCTTCCATTGCATTTGAAAGGGCAAATTTTATCAATCCCAGATTACCTGTTGCTGTTGCAAAAAGTACAAGGATGTTGCCGTTATTAAGAGAGGATATAATGATCCTGCCGTTACCTCCGTTTATGATAGTGTCTTTGAAATCACCCATTTTTACTCCCTGCAAGATTTCAGTAAGAAAACCCTGAAGCGATGCGATGAGGCCGGCCAATACGACAGGAGACGCGTCCAAGCTTGAGCTGCTGTACAGCAAGTTACCTTTTTTGTCGGTGAGCACAATGGCAAGTATACCCTGCGTATTCTTCAGCTTTGTAAGTAGTTTTTCCATTATGTAATCTTTGACCTCAATTTTGAAATAGCATACTTCACTTCTAAGCGTGCCCTGCCTATATTGGCAGGCTTTTCCATTATCATTACTATAAAATAGCTTTCATTAATGTTCGAAATAATTGCTTCGAATTTATCCGTTGAAAAGAACATGTCAATGAAATTACCCATATTCAGCACTTTACTAACCTTTGAAACATCGTTAAAGATTAAAGCGATTTCAGCACTTTCCTTTACCTTGTCCATTTCCTTTTGCATATTTACGGTAACAGGTAAGCCATCACTTCCGATAATACCTGTAAAGATAGCATTACCGAGTGCATCTGAAAGATATTTTACAGTTTCTTCAAATTCTTCAACCATAATGCCCTCCTCTCTTTTTGCAAATAGTATAACATAATAACTTTTTTTTCAAATATGCAAAATTAGCATTAAAGATGTTTCACTGCTGAAATTATTGTTTCTTCCAGGGTTCAATAAGCAGGACAGAAGAGATAAACATTAAAGGAATATACACAGCCCAGCTGTATGTTTCCACTGCAAAAATATTAGCTACTCGCAGAGACCACTGGTCAAAGAATGCAAATATGAATATTATGCTAAAGGTAAATAAGAAGATCCAATTGATAAGATGGAGCTCCTTTGTTTTCTTTTCTCTGTTATAGTGTACAAGAGAAATAAAGTAAAAAGGGATAACAAAAAGAATAGCTTCTCTTAAAGGTAGTGCTGCGAAAAGAATACTATTTGCATTGGGACGAATTATATGGAAAAATAAGGCGGAAAACTTCAAGGATAAAAAGAGAAATAAGATAGATGCAGCAGAAATAATGCTGTAAGTGAGCCTCTCTTTTCTATACAGCGCAGAAAGAACAAAAACGCTGATAAGTACTATAAACAGAGGATATATATCTTTTAAATGTGTTTCCAACATAAACAACATAGAGAATCTGTTGCTAAAAAATATAACTGTTCCCATAGAAAAAAGTAGTATCCCTACCTCTAACTTGTTGAAAGACTTTTTTCCATAAAGGGAGAAAAAGATAAAAGTGAAAACAAAGGGAAGATAAAATAACAGTTTCTCAGAAGCAAAGATAGGCGGAATTAAGTTAAAGAACTGTGGCAAAAGCGTACCAAATTCAAATAAATTGAAAATAAGCCCCAATATTAGCATTATAGCAGAGCCTGCTTCTGATGCAAATATATCTTGATTGTCGTACAGAGAAAATAGCAGAAAGAGCAGTGCAAATGCAAAATAAGTAATAGTAATTTCAGAGTAATGAATAAAGTATCTGTTTAAAAGTAGAAGAGCTACACTGCCGGAAATAGCAAACAGGAAAAATTGCCTTGTACTCAGTGATTTTGTTATTCCTTTTGACATTTTCAAAGCACAGAGCATTAATAGCAAAAGTACAATGAGTATCAAGAATGTGATACCTGTTGAAGAGCGTGGTCCATTACGAATGTTTATTGTATTGTGTACTCTATTGATTGCAATACTAATAGGATTATTGTACATCGCCGCATAGATGTATCTTTCCTGAAGAGGTGCAAAGTGCAGATTACTGTCAAATGTAATTCTTCTTCCGGACTTAATTTTTACGGAGGCATCACTAGCGGCATTTCCTGCATTAACAACTCTCACAGCTACTCTTTTTACAGGCGAATGCATAATAAATGAGATACGTGGGATACAAAGAGGCATAAATTTATTCTCTGCAATTCTTATTACTTTTGTCCCCTTTGGCAAAGGAACATTAATAATGCTTCCATTTTCTCTAAAAGCGAGTTTATTGCTGTTTTCTCCATCCAGTACAACAAATGTGTTATCAATACCAAGTTTTTCCTTATCTATTTTTAAAGTACTGCAATCATTCACAGTAAAAAAGAGATACGGGTATTTGCCAAACTGGTTAGTATGTGGGTTACTCTGCATTGCACCTTTATATCCTGCTTCGTTCAGCTTAGTAATAATGTGCAGAGCATTTTTAATTGTTCCTTCGCTTTTTCCGAGTTTATCCTCGTAATAGACAAAATCACCCTGTTTTTCATCTCTTCCGAATTCCGGATATATACCGTAAAATGCAAGTTCGTCAAGAGCTTTTTTAATGTTTTGTTGTGAAAAGTCTCCGTTGATTGTAACAAATATAGTTTTGTCAGGATACATTTCTCTTGCTTTTTTTAATAGGTTTTCATCTATTTTACCATTTGATGTTAACCCTACTATGTCTCCAGACTTTCCAAGAGAAAGATCAGAATTGTTCAAGTTTTCAACGATGAGGAGTTTTCCTCTTTTGTGCAATTCTTTCTGTACTTTTTTAAGAGTGCTTTCAACAGTATGAAAGTAAGTTTTATCAGGTATTACATCAGGTATATTTACAAAAAAGCCATCAAAGTCGAGGTTTGAGTTTTTCTCATTAATTCTTTCCGAACGAGTGTTGACAATGCTCGGCACTATATCATACACTTTAGCTGCATCATATGCGTTGAGGCGTTCCTTGATAGGCTTTGCAATCGGTACAAGCAGAAAATAAGTATCAACTTTGTTTGTAAATTTCACAATTCTATGTGGTATATATGCAGTACCTTTCTTTGCATTGACTTCTATATATTTGATGTTTATCTCCGGTTCAGAAGGTTTTGTATATGTAAGGGGTACACCGCCCCTTTTTGCTATAGAAACGAATACTGAGGATAATATTTCTCTGCCTGTAAGATCGTTAGCTTTTAGCTTATGGTAATCTGCTTCAAGATCGCTGAGTTTTATTTTTTTGTCAGATGTCTTTTTATAAACGAATAAGTCTAACTTTGCAAACAGGGGTATAGAGTATTCGCTATCAAAAAATTCATGTTTTGCTAATGTTACCGCATCATCCACTTTATCCATACCTATCGGAATATCAGGGTATTTTGTTGCAAAAGACTGTGGAGATACTTCCGATAAAACAATCCCGTTTATTAGAGGTAGCTGAGGTAGGTGATGCTCTATGTTAGCTGGAGCATAAAGTGCTACCACCAGGACTAAAGCAACAATCAAAACAATGCAGATCTTTTTCATGTTTTAGAATTATACAACTATTTCATTTTTTTTAAAATGTTGTATAGTATCTTTTGTTGAAATTTATTTGGCAATGGAGGTATGCAAATGACAAATTTAATAAATAATAACATTGTTTTGGCATCAGGTCTCATACTCATATTCGGCATAATTATTGCCTACTTTATAGAAAAGCTGAAATTGCCTGTCGTAACCGGCTATATCATATTGGGTATTCTGCTTGGCCCATATGTAGCCCGTCTTGTGCCTAAAACTCTTCTTACGCACTCAAACCTTATAGCAAATGTCGTACTGAGCATTGTTGCGTTTATGATTTCACGGAACTTTTCCTATACTACATTTAAGAAAACAGGGAAACAGATTTTATCCGTATCGTTGTTAGAAGCATCCGGTGCATGGCTGTTTGTTACGCTAGGTATCTTCTTTTTTTTGAGGAAACCTCTTTATATAGCTCTTTTACTTGGAGCACTCTCTGCTGCTACAGATCCTGCATCTACTCTTATGGTATCCAGAGAATACAAAACAAGAGGTCCTGTAACAACTGTACTCCTCGGCACTGTAGCGATTGACGATGCCTGGGGCCTTATCATTTTTGTAATTTCTATGATCATTGCCATCCAAACCAAAGGAGCCAATACAGTGCATATATCTCCGCTTAAAATGATTGGAGGCGCGTTTCTTGAGATTGTTTATACGCTTGGTATTGGGGTCGCTACGGGTTTCATAGCTGTGCCGCTTTCTCGACTCGTTCATCATAAATCCTCAAAGCTTATCCTTTCCCTGGGATTTATTTTGCTTACGGCTGGGATTGCAATGTACTTTCATTATTCACCTCTACTTGCCTGTATGGCTTTAGGCACAGTCGTAGTGAACTTTGTAAAGGGAGAAGCAGATTATTTTGAAGGAATAGAATTCTTTGCTGCACCACTTTTGCTTGTGCTCTTCGTTGTCGTCGGTGCTGGATTCAATTTCAAGGCACTTGCCTCTATCGGAGCTGTTGGGGGTGTATACATAGTTATGCGTTTTATAGGCAAATATACAGGGGCAACAATCGGTGCTACGCTCTCAAAAGCCCCAAAAACTGTGCGAAAGTATGTAGGAATAGGTCTTGTCCCGCAAGCAGGTGTTGCGCTTGGTATGGCAGTATTAGGTGAAGAATATTTTCCTGGAGTAGGACAATACATACTTACAGTAATTATTGCGACGACTCTTATATTAGAAGTATTCGGGCCTCCCATTACAAAGGTAGTATTTAAAAAAGCAGGAGAAATTACCGTTAAGGAGGTAAAAAAATGAAAAGAATAAAAGTAAAGAATGTAAGTACTCTCATTACAAAAGAGGCATCAATCGTAAGAAGTGATGCTACTGTAATGCAAATTGCAAAAGAAATAGTAAGAGATCCCAAAACAAGAAGCGTATATGTAGCAGATGAAGACAATAAACTTTTAGGCATCATTCCTGTAATAAATCTGGTAGAGTATCTTTTCTATGAGTATATGCCTGACGAGATTTTTTCCTATAAAGCACTGAATTTACTCGGAGATGTAAGGGCAAAAGACATAATGCTTCCACCCGTATATGTAAAAGAAACTGATACCCTGGGTATTGCTTTTCAAAAAATGTTCTCCGGAGGGTTTAAGGAAATACCCGTGGTGGATAATAATATACATATTGTTGGTGATTTGAACATCCTTGAATTAATTACAGTCTGGATAAACGAAAATTCATAAATGGACATACTGGACCTTTCATTAGCATTATTTGTATCGAAGCTCTTAGGTGAAGGATTCATCCGTTTAAAGCAGATGGCTGTGTTAGGCGAGCTCCTTGCAGGCATTATTTTTTCGCTCTTAATGACCTACCTTCCTACAATGCATCTGTATTATTTTGGGCATCTTTTTACATACAAAGTGCATCTCACGGGCGAAGCATTCAATTTTTTTGCGGATATGGGCATTATACTTCTACTTTTCATTGCAGGTATGGAAACGGACATCGGTGACTTAAGGAAAAGCGGTAAAAGGGGTTTATATACTGCAAGTCTGGGAGTTACACTGCCATTTGTGTTAGGTGCCTTATTTTCATTTAAAATGCTTCATTTTTCTGCAAGGCAGTCACTTGTCGCAGGCTCAATTTTTACGGCAACAAGTGTAGGAGTAACAGTAAGAGCTTTAATGGACTTAAAGCAACTTCATTCTACTGCAGGAATTACTGTTATCACCGCTGCAGTTATTGATGATATTATCGGCATTATGGTAATGACATTTGTTTTAGGCACAGAGTCCTTTGGAACGCTTGTTATAGGCTTTTGCATTTTCATATTTATTCTTCTCATACTTGCAATGGGTCCTGTAGAAGCGATGATGCATTTCTCTCATGAAAAAATGCACTCACCATATGCAATTGTTTCAATTGCCATTGCTTTTGGCCTGCTTATTGCTGTGCTTGCAAGGGAGACAGGGCTTGCTCCTATTACAGGTGCATACTTTGCGGGACTTTTAATCAGCAGAACAAGAGAGAGAAAAATTATTTCAAGTCCCATAAAGAACATTGCATATTCTATGTTTGTCCCTATATTTTTTGTGAAAGTTGGTACACTATTTGATTTTAGGATGTTTAAAAGTATTGATGCAAAATATTTTTTATTTATCCCCCTTGCATTCATTGGTAAATTTGTAGGATGTGGAACTGGTGCAAGACTCAGCGGCATTGGCTGGAAGGATGCAGTAAGGGTAGGAGTAGGTATGATGCCTGAGATGGAAGTCGCATCGGTTATAGCAACGTATTCGTACTCGCAGCATATTTTCTCGGATGTAATTGGTTCGCAAATGGTTTCGGTAACGATCCTATATATTGTTACTTCCGCAATTGTTGTACCGCCTCTTTTAAAAGTACTTTTCCCAAGGCTGCCTCAAGAAAATACGGCTAATATATGAAAGAGAAAATTCTCATAGGAATCATTTTTATTATCATATACCTCTTACTCATTTTTTTCCCGAAGAAAAGGCACTACATTGCATTAGCTGGCGCAGCTATCTTTGTCTCTATGAATGTTGTCCCTGCAAAGTCTGCATTTTTTGCAATTAATTGGAATGTGTTGGGTATTCTTGCTGGTACAATGGGTGTCGTGGTGCTCCTCATTAAATCACGTATTCCTTCTCTCCTGGGTGACATTATCATTGATAAAATGCCAACCATACAGATGGCAATCTTTGCGCTTGCCTTGTTTGCAGGAGTGATTTCTGCATTTACGGAGAATGTTTCTACGTTGCTTCTTGTGGCACCGGTCGCGTTCTCCATTTGTAGAAGGATTGGTATATCGCCAGTGCCTGTCATTATCTCTATTGCCGTGTCTTCCAATCTTCAGGGTGCTGCGACTCTTGTTGGTGATCCGACATCAATGCTCCTTGCAGGATATGCACATATGAACTTTCTTGATTTCTTCTGGTACCATCATCACCTGAGTATTGCATTCCCCACAGAGGTCGGTGCACTTGCTGCATCATTAGTATTGCTCTATATCTTTAGAAAAGAAAAACAGCCAATACACCTTGAAGAAAAAACTGCTGTGACGGATTGGTTTCCCGGTTACCTTGCTCTTGCGATGGTAGGTGCCCTTGTAGCTGCTTCGTTTCTTCCTTTCAAAAATATTAATGGTTTAATATGTATCATATTCCTTGCTATCGGCATAGTGAGGGAAATTCTTTTGAAAAAATATTTTATGATGAAGAAAATCCTCAAGGAAACTGATTGGGATACAATACTTCTCCTTACAGGACTATTCATTATAGTACAGGGGATAGTAAATGCAGGTATAGTAAAGGATATTGCGCATTTTATAACAAATATGTCCAAAGGAAATATATTCTTAGGGTACATAATTATTGTATGGGGTTCTGTATTTTTCTCAGCATTCATTGATAATGTACCTTATGTTGCTACAATGCTTCCTATTGTAGGCAGTATGGCAGTTATAATGGATGCACCGCCTGAACTTTTTCTTTTTGGCCTTTTGATAGGAGCAACGCTCGGAGGGAATATTACTCCTATCGGTGCTTCCACAAATATTGCAGCAACGGGTCTATTGCGGAAAAAAGGATATATTGTGAACTTCAAACAATTTGCTTCCATTGGTCTACCCTTTACTCTCGCAGCTGTTACAGCAGGTTCCTTTTTCTTATACACAATAATGCTTCCGTTTATGCGTTGACTTTATTTGACAGAAGCTCATATTTATGTATATTTATCTTATGAGGAAATTATATGAAAAGACACATTAACGCGTTACTTATTTTTTTAATTGCTCTTTTAATTTATCTTTCTGTAGAAACTGTGATTACAGCGAGGTACTACGTAAACGACAAAAAAGATGTAGCAAAACTTCGGAATGAAGTAGCAGCACTTAAAAATGAAAATGCAGATTTAAAGAATGAACTTTCAAATTCTTCTACAGAAATATTTATAGAGAAAGAGGCGAGAGAAAAACTCGCACTTGCAAAGAAAGGTGAAACTATAGTATATTTCAGATGGAAAGAGACTAAGAGAAAAGTGCAGAATAATAAAAACGAGAAGAACTTTTTTAAAAATATATGGGACAACCTCTTGAAACTTTTCAAAAAATAAATATATTATATAGAGTATGGGCAGCAAAGAAGAGGTTCAAGGAAGAGTAATAAAAATAATGCCCTATGGAGCATTTGTAAAACTGGATGAAGGTGGAGTAGGTTTAATACATATCTCTCAATTCAGTAATGAATATGTAAGGGATGCTCACACTTTTATAAAAGAGGGCGAGAGAGTTGTAGTAAAAGTTATTGGAAAGAGTAAGAAAAATGGTAAGCTGAATCTTTCTTTTGTGAGAAAAATCGACGGGCCGGTAGTAGAGAGAAAGCACGAAGATTTTTTTGAGCGGAAGATAAAGAAGTTCTTACGCGACTCAGAAGAGTCTCTTTCTGCAAAGAAGCGCAGATTAGAGAGAAGGAAGCGTTGAAATTAAAAGATTGGCGGCGTAGCCCAGTGGTTAGAGCATCCGGCTCATACCCGGAGCGTCGAGGGTTCAAATCCCCCCGCCGCCACCACACCTGATACT